>NZ_BDHF01000005.1:0-71107 GCF_054786115.1 Treponema sp. R80B11-R83G3
TTCATTTATTGAGTGGAAATTTCAAGAATTCGTATCATTTATGAGGAATTAAACTTATGAAAAAACTGGTTATTTTTACCACATTATGTCTTGTTGCCGCCGCCGCTTTCGGGCAGACGCGGTCACCCCTTGCCATCCTTCCCTTTACCGGAGGTCAGGGCGAGGAAGGTGAGACTATCGCGGAACTTTTTTCTTTTGACGCGCGGCTTAACGAAGTCTTTAACCCGATACCACGGACAAGCATTGCCAGGGCAATCAGCCGTGAGCGGGGTTTTCAAATGGGTTCCGGCATGACCGATCCTAATACGGTCATCTCCATAGCGAATGAAGTCGGAGCGCGGTATGTTGTAGCGGGAAGCATTACGTCAGTGGGAAGGAACAATTTATTGGTCATCGCAATTATGGACGTAAAAAACTTACAGCAGATTGCGGGGGATTATCAAACTTACACGGCGGGCAGGATTGAAGAACTGCGTGGGAAATTGCCGGGCATGGCGGCGAATATCATACAGGCAACTCAAAAGAACACCGCTTCGCTGCCGAAGCTTGCCATAGTGCCGGTACAGTTGCAGGGCGGCGCGGATCAAAGGGTTGCCGACACGCTTGCGCAGTTGCTGGCGATACATCTGATACGGAGCGGGAAATATGCCGTTTTTCCACGCACGCAAAGCCTTGATCAGGTATTTGAAGAGCACAACGCGCAAATGAGCGGGCATACCGCAGACAAGAATATAATCGGCATCGGGTACGGCGAAAACCCCGATTCGGTTTTGACGGTTGCGGCGCGGCGATTGGGCAACAGCAATATGTTCAACGCCGCTATTATCAATCTGGAAACCCGCGTGCAGGTTGTAGGTCGCACAGTGGATTATCAGGACATCAACGACGGCATGAGGGCGATGGAAACCCTTGCGGTTTATTTGACCAGCACCAGCGAACAGGTCAGCAAGCGGCAGAATGAAGAAGCGGAAGCGGAACGTAAGGCAACAGAACGCAAACGTAAAGAAGAACAATTGGATTCATTTGCAAGAGATTCAGGGATAGGACTTGGATTCCGTACCGGAATTTCATTTGCTTTTTCCGAAAAATTTAATTCAGAGTATACTGCATATTATATGAATAAGAATGCTGTAGATTTGATACATATACCGTTGGCATTTACTATAGGAATTAATTTTGGTTCCCTTTTTTCAATACAATCGGGATTCCAGTATTCTTTTTTAGATTATGGGGTACTAATTAATCCAGAAAGAATAGGAATGTCTTTTGATCGTATTCAAATACCATTGTTGGCAAAGTTTAATTTGTCTCGTGAAACATTAATTTTCTCACCGTTTACTGGAATAGGTTTTAATATACCGGTTCTCATTGATATTGGATTTCATTCATCTGATGATTACGAAATATCTTTGCCAATGATGAGCGGTATAGTTGGGACGAATATTGGTTTTAAAATCGGTAATACAATATTCTTTATGGATATACGCTATGTTGGTGACTTTGGAGAAACAAAGTGGTTTTTCGGGCTTGACGATGAAACTTCTATAAGTTCATATAGTTCTTCATATACAATGAGTTCTATAGATATCTCTTTTGGTGTGGAATTTATTATCCCATTCAAAAAGTAATGAGTAATTAATATGACCATATAAAAACTTTTACGCTTGGCAACAAGAAAAACAACCCGTAGGGGTTTATATATATTTGGAGTGTTATATGAAGAATTCGGTTTCAACTGCGCTTTTAATTGCGCTGGTTATGTTGGCGGTTTCCTGCGTTTCGTTGCAGGACAGGGCTTCACGGGAAAATGAGGAGGCGGTGGAAACCATTCAAGTAACTTTTACCTCATACCAGCCACTTCACTTTATTATTCCGAAAGAAAAAATAAAGAAACAAGCATACACAAAACTATTGGAACAAGCGAAGCAAAAATATCAGGGTAACATTGATATTGCCAATATAACCATAAAAGGGTCGTTTTCAGGATGGAGTTTGTTAACGATGGCTGCTGGCGGATTTATAGGAGGAGGTCTTGGCAATGGTATATTTTTATTAACAAATCCTCAATCTCGTGATCCGGTAGATGGCACATATTTGCCACATGATGATGAACATTTACAATTACAATTTGCTTCTATTGCAATAGGTGTGCCAATAGGAGTTTTTTTATCAGGCAATTTTCAAAAAATTACCGCAACCGGGGACATTGTAGCAACCGGCGAATACCGCGTGTTAAGCCAATCTTCCAGAAACCGCCCAAACGCGAGAACGACACCGTTGCAGAGGGCGATATATAACGCCTCTGACTCGATTACCGTAGATTTGCCCAAGGGGGCAAAAATAGCCCTGTTAAACATTGAATCATCTGACAAAAAAACCGCCGAGCAGGTAATAGACGAACTGGAATACATTTTTGTTTCTTCAAAAAATTTCACTATGGTGAACAGAAGAACATTGGACGCGATAATGGCCGAACAAAATTTCCAGCTCTCGGGGAATGTAGACGACAATGGGGCAGTCTCAATAGGGAAGATGACAGGCGCAAACATCGTTATCACCGGTGCTGTCAGCGGCAGCGGCTCGTCCCGAAGACTGACGTTACGTGCATTGGATGTTCAAACCGGGCAAATCGTATCAATGGCGCGGGAAACATTTTAACACCGAATTTCGGTAGTGGTGAGCGCAAACGTATCTAATACCGAATTTCAGTAGTGTACATTGTCTTGCAGGGTACGCTATATGTGAGAGGAGAGAAAAAGAGGAATGAGCAGTTAGCAATGAAATCAAGCTGATCGTGAAAGAACAACGATAAGTTTGGTTACAACAACATTGCTCATTGCTAATTGCTAATCGCTCATTGCTAATTGCTAATTATAAAAATATTACAACTGGGCGATAGCCTCCGGGGAGAGACCGGTAACAGCTTGTATTTGTTCCATCAAAAAACCCATTGTTTTCATCTTTCGTGCATTTTCGAGGTTGGCTTCGTTGCGGCCTTCCCTATGCCCTCTGCGTTCAGCATCTTTCATTCCGCTTCGCCAGTCAAGTTCGCCTTTCATAAGGCTGGTTTGAAGCGCGTACGCCTCATATTCCGCTGAAACTTGACGCAGTGTGTTAGTAGCCATCGCTATTCCCTCCTCGTGGTCTATTATCTCCTTTATTTTCTCTCTTTTTGTCTCATCTGTCAAATACTGAAAATACGCCGCCCATTGTTCCGCGTTCGTCATTTCTTCTATCGGCTTGCCAATGAAGGCGTCGGCTTTTTCCAGTTCCAGCGTGATTATCCGTATCTTGCCGTCAAGTGACACATTAGTCTGCGGATCATAAAATTGAAAATTATGCGTCAGGTATTTATCGGGGAAGAATGGTTTTTGCGCCAGTATCGAGATTTGATAAGTTTCCTTTAAATCGGAGTAGGTTTTCTCGATACCCTCTATCTCCTGCCCTACGAACAGTCTGGACGCAAAATACTCAACCCGGTTTAACTCATCGTCAATCGGGTGGAATGACATTTCTACGTCGATAGGTTCCCCGTTTTTGCTCATACAGGAAATATCGTACCTGATTTTCTTCTGCCCCAGAAAGCCTGTTGCAGGCTCATTAGCGACGATTGTTTCCACCACGACAATACGCCCGATAAGCGCGGAAATCAAGTCCGACAACGCGCCTCTTGACGCAGACGTGCCTCTGGTAAATACGGCTTTGAACACCTGGTCATACCGAATGTCCAAGATATGCGTCCCATCCTCAAAAGGGAAGAATCCCCACTCTTCCTGAGAAAGATTTTGATTGTTAGATACCATAAGTACCTCCATAAATAGTTTTTTTCGGAACCTTTAAAAAAGGTTCACCTATATATGGCGCGAGAGTACCATTTCGCTTGACCGAAAATGAATTATTTTTTATTTTTTTACCACGAACCCACGAACTTTTTGCTCAAAGTGGCAAAACTCCAGACTGTGATGTGCCTATTACCGCAATAAGATGTATGCCCAATAAAATCCTTGAGTACAGTCGGGCAGGCTGCTGCGCGCGTTGTCCTATTGATGTTACAAATAAATTGCGGTAAAATAAACACAGCAGGAGGATACCAATGGGTTTAGTTCACGCGGAAGTTACCTTAAAAAATGGCATTGATATGATCATGGTAAAAAAAGGGCTTATGCCTGATCAAGAAATACGACAAATCACAGTCAACGCTCTGGTTGATTCGGGCGCATGGACTATGGTAATTAATGACGCTACCCGCGAAAAACTTGGACTGGAGACAACAAGAACCGCGCCGGGAACTCTTGCCGATGGGACTCAGGCGGAGTATAAACTTACCGGCCCTCTTGAAATTTCATGGAAAGACCGCAGCGTCATTTGTGAGGCTCTGGTAGTCCCTCATGCCGATGAAAACCTGCTCGGCGCTATCCCGCTTGAAGCAATGGACTTAACAATTAATCCCCGCACTGAGGAAGTTATCGGCGCTCATGGCGATCAAATATTACATTCACTCAAGTAGTACACGCATCGTACTACACGCATTCCAACATCAGCCATACCGCAATCCCCCGAATCGCAACTTTCGCCATTTTTTCGTGTCATAATTATAGACGCATAAGAAGTTATATTTTACAATAAAATCGGAGTATAATATGAATGGAACATCCGCCGCCGCTCAGGTAATTATCGCGGTAATTCCCATAGTGGGAATTGTTATGGGTTCGGTAGTTATTTTCTTCTACCTGTTGTGGAATTACAGACGAAGGACATTATTGATTAAGGCGGGACAATACGCGAAACCGGATTTTAACCTGCTTACGTTCAGCTTGTTAGCCGGACTTCTTTTAAGCAGCGTTGGCATAGCGTTAACTGTATTTTTATCAATAGCGGTTGAAAAAGCGTCATACGGCTTATTGGGCGGGATCATTCCCCTGTCGATGGGCATAGGACTTTTAATCTTCTATGTGATAAAGCGGAATGAAAAGCGTGATGGCTGATGAATCTGAAATAAACGATCGGTTAGTCGTCAGCCAAATTGTTTCGGGACAGAAAGATTTGTTCCGTCTTTTAGTGCGGCAGCATGAAAAAGCCGTCTATGGAATGGGAATGAGCTTCTTCCGTAACTCGGATGACGCTTCAGATTTCGCGCAGGAGGTTTTTTTAAAGGCGTACCGGAGTCTTCACCGTTTTGAAGGAAGAAGCCGATTTTCAACGTGGCTTTATAAAATCGCCTATAACACGGCGTTAAATGAGGTGAGCAGGAGGAAGGAATACCACAGCCTTGCGGAAGAAGACGTTGAAAAACTTACAAACAGCGGGGAAACGCCTGAGCGCATAACGTTGCGTAACGCGGCAAGAGAAGCCGTCCGCGCCGCGATAGAAGAGTTGCCGGAACGTTTTAGAATTTGCATCGATCTGTTTTTCTTTTATGACCGTTCATATCAGGAGATTGAGGCGATTACGGGTATTCCCGTAAACACGATAAAATCTCACGTGTTTAGGGCGAAGATATTATTGAGGGAGAAGTTAGATGGGTTATCGGAAAGTTGATGATACTAAAGGGGAGCGCGGCATGAATTGTTTAAAAATTATGGATTTGTATCATGAGGCGCAAGAAGGCGGAGAAGATTCCATTTCTCTTTTAAGCCAAATACAGGTGTGGGCGCATTCCCTTTTCTGTCCCGTCTGCGCTGAAAAAATTGAGCGTTATGAAGCCGCAAAAATCTTAATGAAAGAAGATTTTTTCCCTTCCTCTCCCGCTCTCGAAGAGACAATAATGGCAAGAATAGACGCCGAGCAGGCTGATGAAGCGCGTGACACCGTAGGCGGCTTTTCAACGCAAAGCTGGGTAATAGCAGGCCTCGTTATTCTAATATCGCTAGCGACCGTATTCTTTGGGTTTGATTTCCAGCGTCTAGCGTTGGAATCGGGAATGTCATTCATGCTTCCCGTAGGCATTACAATCGGCATTGTTCTTACCACCTACGGCGCTCTTTTTATCGGCAGCCACCTAAAGGAATTATCTGAACGCTTTGGTTTGTAAGCAATTTAATGGTATAAGAATTAACCACAAACCACATTCACCTGACCACTCAGAGTGGTCAGGCAGGCACCACGAACTTTTTGCACATATCTTGTCGTTGTTCGTGCATGTACCGAAGGTACTAGTTTGTGTTGGTTCGTGGTTAATATTCTTCTCCGTATCCTGCACTGATCAAGTTTCAGCCCGTACAGATTTCGCGCTTGGAACAGTCTGCTCCGTCACGCTTTTTGAAAAAGGAAAAACGGGCGTTTGCGATGAAATTTTTTCCAGAATACGCGAAATAGAAAACTTTATGAGCGTGAATATTTCCTTCTCCGATGTCAGCCGCATAAACGCCGCCGCGGGAATTAGCCCGGTTCAGGTGCAGGAAGACACGTTTAAAGTAATTGAACGCGCCATATATTTTGCCGAATTAAGCGGCGGCGCATTTGACCCCACAGTGGGGCCTCTTGTTTCTCTCTGGGGGATTGGCGCCAGACCGCGCGTCCCAAGTGTTGAAGAAATTAACGAAGCTCTGCCGTTAATAAATTGGCGTAACATTGAATTGGACGCGCGGTTAAAAAGCGTATATCTTGCGCATAACGGCATGGCTCTTGATTTGGGGGGCATCGCTAAAGGTTACGCGGCGGACGAGGCGGCTAAAATAATTAAATCGCATGAAATAAGCAGGGCAAAAATTGACCTTGGCGGCAATATTTTATTAATCGGTACGCGGTATGACAAGAAGCCGTGGAAAGTCGGCATTCAGAAGCCTGACGGAAGACGTGGTTCCATTATCGGCGTTTTACAGATACCGGAAAAAACAGTCGTAACTTCAGGCGTTTATGAGCGGAACTTTGAAAAAGACGGAGTGTTATATCATCATCTGCTATCTGTAACAAATGGGTATCCTGTAAAAAACGGGCTTGTATCGGTAACAATAATAGCGGATGTTTCAATGGACGCCGACGCTCTTTCTACGGCGGTATTTGTTTCAGGTTATGAAGAGGGAATATCAATTTTAAAAAATTACGGGGATGCGCAGGCTATTTTTGTTTTTGAAGACAAGAGAGTAATCGCCACGCCCGGTTCTGATTTTACGCTTACAGATAAAAAATATAATATGGCAGCCATGAAAGAATAATAACTAAAGATAAAATAATAAATCCCGCAGGTTTGGTTTTTATTTTCTTTTCATCAGGCGTTGGAAGCGTAACATCGCTTAATTCAAGCATAAGATTATCAATTTCTACAAGAACATTTTTTTTTGGAAAGTTGTATTTCTTGTTTATTATCGCTGAAAAAATATGCAAGGATTCGCTGAGCAATTCGCCAAAAGCGCCGGGAATTTTCAAATCCCGCCTAATCGTAAGCTTTGACAGCATTACAAACGATTGTAAGGTGAAAGCCCTGTGAACTCCGGCCTGTAACGCTCCCGACGTTATTTTTATCGCGCCAAATGAAAATAAAACTCGCCCATAAGGAATAATCAAATTAAATACGATAATAAACATTATTATTGGAAACGTTATTAGAAAATTGATCTTTTGACCTGATAGCAAAACAAGAATGCAGAAAAACGCAAATTGATAACACCGGTATCCGGTGCTGGGAATAAAAAGCAGGGCCGGCATAATTAACAAACCCGCGAAAAACAACGCTTTAGCGCTGAAAATATTTTCGTAAACTTCAAGCCTGCTCATGATTTTCTCTCATTAATCTGATACCATTTTGAAACGCGTGTAAAGGCCTCGCAAAAAACACCTAACGCGATTCCCGTAATAAGCCCGGTCAGCAAAAACGGCGGCGCGATATAGCGGACATTTCCCTTAAAAATAAAAAAATGCGCGAGCGCCAATTGCGAAAGATTTGAAATAACGGCTCCCGCCGTTCCGATGCCGACAAATGTTATGTGTTTTTTTCCTAACAGGCGGCGTAAGGCAAACATAAGGGCGGCTGACAAAAACGTCCCTACAAGCGAAAATAAAAAAACATAAGAAAATAAAGTTCCCGTAATCAACGCCTGCCCTATAATTTTAACGCAAACTAATAACAAAAAAGCGGTAAAAGGAAAAATATCCAGCGCGAGCATAAGCGGCATATTGGCAAGCCCGATACGCATAAAAGGCAGGGGTTTTGGTATCATGTATTCAATAGCGGAAAGAAAAAGGCACAAAGCGCCTAACAGGGCGAGGTTTTTTCTACCAGGAAATTCCGTCAATATCATCTTCAATCCCATTTACAATTACAAAAACATTATTGGGAAGACAAGCCGCCCATTCACCCTGTCTGGAAAGAGAACCTACGGCTATACAAGTATGATTATCACATGGCGAAGATTCTACCCAAGCGCAGTTTCCGCAAATGCGTACCGTCGTGTCCCCAATCGGCCCCGTTACTGTGACCGTCGCCTCTGCTTCAATAGGATAAACCCATTCCACGCCCTGACCTTGAATCAACACCTGAGCCTTTCCCTGCGGCCTTAAATACGCCATGTAAGCGGTAAAAAACGTCAAACCCGCAACTGCAAGGATGATGAAAATGTCAAATATTTTTACCCGAATTTTCATAATGATACTATATCATAAAAAGCGCAAAATTAACCTTCTTTACTATTAAAAAAAATAAAAAGTGGGGGGATTCACTTGACAATGCTATCATTTGATGATATCATTATATAGTGAACGCCAAACAAAGAAAAACGCTTCAGGATATCTTCCATAATCCTGTTAAAAGCTCGGTTTTGTGGACGGATGTTGAAAGTCTTTTTAATGCGTGCGGCGCGCATATAGAAGAAGGAAGCGGCTCCAGAGTCTGCATAATGCTTAACGGCGTAGTCGCCGTATTCCACAGGCCGCATCCGCGCAAAGAAACAGATAAAGGCGCGTTAAAATCTGTCAGGCATTTTTTGATAAATGCGGGGGTAAAACATGATGGAGTATAAAGGTTATATCGGTAAAACCGAATACGATGATGAAGCGGAAATTTTTTACGGTGAAGTTGCCGGGCTTAGAGACGTTATTACTTTTAAAGGTTCCAGCGTCAAGGAATTAAAAAAATCATTCAAAGAAAGCATTGACGATTATCTTGATTTTTGCAAGCGTATGGGCAAAGTCCCCGATATTCCGGTTTCTGGCAGGTTAATTCTTAGAATACCGCCGGAACTCCATTCCCGCGCCGCCGTAGTCGCTAAGGCCGAAGGCAGAAGTTTAAACACATGGATAGCGGAAGCCGTAAATGAAAAATTATTCGCCTATTCAACTGACACGCATTGAAAAATTAACTCCCTTTACTCTTTTTAAAAAACTAGTTACATTAAATCTATGAAAAAGATTTCTCTGACAGGCATAAAACCCACAGGCGATTTGCACGTCGGCAACTATTTTGGCGCTATAAAACCCGCGCTGGAGCTTGCCAAAGAATACGACGCGCGTTATTTTATCGCCGATTATCACGCGCTTAACACGATGAAAAATCCTAAGGAACTCAATACTACAATAAGGGAAGTTGCCGCAGGCTGGCTCGCATCCGGCCTTGACCCTGATAAAGTAATTTTCTACAGGCAAAGCTCAATTCCCGAAGTTTTCGAGCTTACTACAATGCTTATGGCGTTCACGTCTAAAGGGCTGATGAACCGCGCCCACGCGTACAAAGCGGCAGTTCAGGAAAACAATGAAAAGGGCGATGATACGGACGCGGGAATTAATATGGGATTGTTTACATACCCAGTGCTTATGGCGGCTGACATTATTCTTTTTGACTCTGATATAGTTCCAGTCGGCAAGGATCAGCTGCAGCATATCGAGATGGCGCAGGATATCGCGCAGTCAGTAAACGCCAATTATGGGCAGCAGGTTTTAAAAGTGCCGCAAGCGGGAATTCAAGAAGATGTCGCCGTAGTGCCGGGCCTTGACGGGCGAAAGATGAGCAAGAGCTACGGCAATGTTATCCCTCTTTTTGCGCCGGAAAAAATCCTGCGTAAAACTATTATGAGAATAACGACAAATTCCCAAACCGTAGAAGAGCCAAAAAATCCCGATGAAAGCCAAATTTTCCAACTTTACAAATTATTCGCGGACTCCTCGGAGCAGGCCGCTCTAGCCAACCGCTACCGCGCGGGAGGCATGGGCTGGGGGAACGCTAAAGAAGAATTGTTCCGCGCGGTAAACCGATGTCTTTCCCCCATACGCGAAAAATTTGACGCGATCATGGCGGACATTCCGTCACTAGATAAAATTTTGGCGCAGGGGGCGGAAAAGGCGCGTCCTATCGCCGCCGCGACCGTAAGACGTTTTAGAAAAGCGGCAGGAGTAGATTAATGGGTATTATTTCATGTATCGGAAGCGGAAACATGGGTTTCGCTTTAATGAGCGCCGCCAAAGGCGAGGACATTTACATTACGGACGCTGATTTGGAAAAAGCGAAGTCATCTGCGTTGGCTTTGGGAGCGAAAGTTTTAGCCACAAACATTGAAGCCGTAGAAAAAGGAGACATTATTTTCCTAGCCGTAAAGCCGCAAGTTTTACAGCAAGTGTTAGCTGAAATTGCCCCAATCGCGAATCAAAGACTCAATTCAAACCGCGCGCCTGTTTTTGTTTCAATGGCGGCTGGCTGGTCAATCGCTAAAATACAGGGTATACTTGGCGCAAAAATGCCCGTCGTGCGCATAATGCCCAATACTCCAGCGTTAATCGGCAAGGGAATGATAGCTCTATCAGCCTCGCCTGAAGTTTCTGCGCAGAGCGTATCGGAACTAGAAAAACTCCTAAGCGGCGCGGGCATTATTGATAAAATTGACGAGCGTTTCATGGATGCCGTAACAGGCCTTTCAGGTTCCGGCCCCGCGTTTGTCTACCTATTCATAGAAGCGCTGGCGGATGGCGGGGTTCGCGCCGGTTTGCCAAGAGACAAGGCTCTCCGTTACGCCGCCCAAACAGTCTTTGGTTCCGCCGCGATGGTTCAGGAAACGGGAAAACACCCGGGTGAACTAAAAGACATGGTAACCTCGCCCGGCGGAACCACAATAGCCGGAATCGCCGCCCTCGAAGACGGCGCATTTCGCGGCACTGTAATCAAAGCGGTAGAAGCCGCTTGGAAACGCTCTTTGGAAATTGGATAAGAAAATTTTTTACCACGAACCACACGAACAGAAAGAAGTGGGTAGTTGTTAGTGAATAGTATTGTTGTTAGTAAGCTGCGCTCTCTATCCACTATATACTAACCACTACCTACTTTCCCACGTTTGCGCGTACGTGGGGATTTTAAAACTGGGAATTTCGGTAACTCTGATATGTTTGCATGTATTCTAAATAAAAGTTTTATGACCGTCGGGAAGACTCTGCGTAAACAGGTGTTGGCTTTACCGTAACACTTGTACTTTCAGAAGATGTTTTTGGCGTGGGAACAAGGCAATCTCTGTCGTATTCCCGCATTTCTTTATCGTTAATTACTCCGATCTTATTTAATCCAACGGCTGTTTCATGTAAAGATTCAAGAAAATCACTATTATATTTATTTTTCATGTTAATTCCTCCTAATTTCTTCAAACACTCTTTCTTTTAGAGCAATTTGTATTTGGGTATCAGTCATGGCAAACAAAGTTTTGACCTGTCTTTTTGCTCTGACCAGTTCCTTTTTACTGATATTCGCCTTATTTGACTTTGCAAAACCATGTACAAAAAATGTACGCTCCCCACTTTTGAAAAACACGATTATCCGATACCCGCCTGATTTTCCTTCGCCTGGTCTGGCTATTCTCATTTTGAAAACACCGCCTCCCAAGTCAGCATCAGGCTGCCCTGCGTCAAGCTGTTCCGCAATATTCAACAATTCATCGTCATTGATGCCTTCTTTCCCGGCAAACCGGGAAAACCGCGCATATTTGAATATCCTCACTTACTAATAATAACATAAAATTACATCAGCGGCAAGAGTACGCGTGGGAAGTTATTAGTGGATAGTATTGTTGTTAGTAAGCTACGCTTGATAATATCACGCCACGCTTGCTAACTTCGCTCTCTATCCACTATATACTAACCACTACCTACTTCCCTCAACTAGGGACGCACCAGCCGGAAGCCGAGGAAGTAGCTCCTGCCGCCGAGGCTGTTGTATGTCCGACAACTGGAACGAACGTCCTCTGCTGACCTGCCCCAACCCCCGCCGCGTATCACACGGGAATCCCCAGACGAAACTCCAGTAGGATCAGTCTGCGCCCCGCTCGAATAATCACCATACCAGTCCCAGCACCACTCATATACGTTTCCGCTCATGTCGTACAAACCTAAACTGTTAGGCGCTTTCTTTCCTACCTCGTGAGTTCGTCCGCCGCTGTTGTCGTAATACCAAGCCACGTCGCCTACATTGTTGCTCCCAGAATACGTATACCCTTTCCACCCTGCCGCGTTAGGGTTCCCGCCTTTTGCCGCGTATTCCCACTGCGCCTCAGTCGGCAAACGGTAGCCGTTCTTGCTAAAGTCTGCTGTAACATTCGCGTCCGTTATGGGATACCCTGCCGAAGGCTTCCTATTGGTAATCGTATACACCGTCTGCAACTCTTCAACCGCGCTTAACTTGTTGCAAAATTCAACAGCGTCGTACCATGTTACGCTCTCAACAGGGCGCTTTCTCTGCGCCTCCCCGCTCGCCGGATTTGAACTAAAGTAACTTGGATTCATCCCCATTACCGCCTCATATTGTTCCTGCGTTACCAGGTACTTGCTCATGGAAAAGGCGCTCAGCGTTACCGCGTGCACTGGCGTTACGTCTTCGGTTCCGGCCAGTTCTTCCCCCATCTGGAAAGTTCCGCCTGGTATACGGATCATTTCTATTCCTATTTTGCGCATACCCGCAGTTTGGAATATAGCGGTAACCACCCCTGAATTTGCCGCGTTGGTCGCCCTTGCCCCCGCCACGGTAAAAAAGTTCGCTGTCACCTCTTGCAATGTATAACCGGTCCTTGCCGTCAGCGTAATTGTCGCCGTGTACGTGGTCGCGGCTTCAAAAACTGCGTGGTTAGGGCTCCACGTAACAGTTCCCCGGTACTGCAACGTAGGTGTAACTTCCGTTACCGGCTTTGCTCCAACTACCGGTGCTGTTACGCCGCCAATTTCCTTAATGTCAATTGCGGGAAAGTTTTGTGCCGTTACCGGCCTCGCCAGCGCAAACATGGTAATGGCGATAACTGCCATCCTTGTGATAAATTGCCATTTTCTTGTGTTTTTCATAACACGCTCCTAATTGTAATAATTAAAAAGAGAAATTTGTGTCTGATACCATTTTGGAATTTTTTACGCTCATAAGGAGAATATTAACAGTTTTCATTATAATTATCAAGGAAGATGTGGGAAAAATGCTAATTAGCGCTTGTAGATGTATGCCCAACAAAATCTTTAAGTACAGTCAGGGCAGGCTGCGTGCGATGTAAAAACATCTTTCGGGCGTTCCCCGACGTAGAGACTTTGGAATAAAACAAAGAAAATTCAGAGAATAAAAGTTCGGCGACGTAACCTAGACAAAGCTTTCTACCCACCGCTGTTTAGTCGCCGAAAGGCTCACAGCCAAATAAACGCACGGCGTAGCCGTGTAGATCAATAATGCCACACGCTGAGAGCACCAAAAAATGCCGCAGTCCCCAATAAAAGCAAGGCCGCCTTTAGGTGGCCGCCAGTGCGAGGCGGATTCTCCCAGAGTTTTTGCCATGCGCAGCCTGCCCTGACTGTACTAAATAAATTCCTTGGGCATACATCTATTCACTAACCACCAAGATATTTCCGATAAATTAGTATGATCCGTAAAGGAATGTTGTCTTTTTGCCTGTTTTTCTCAATTTTTTTCGCTGTTTACGCGCAGGGAACCGAATTTGGGCAGCATCCGCTTGTTCTACGCGGCGAAGTATATGTCGATTTTGAGCAAATATATGCAGGTCATGTGGACGAGGAATATCCGCTAACCATTACTTCGGCAAGCAGACGCGCCCTAGAAGAAGCAGCCCTATTTTATTCCGCGATGATCCACGGATGGTCGTTTAGTTATGAAATAGGCGAGAAGGCAAGAAAAATTGACGAACTCCTTGAACTTGAACCTGAGGGAGAAATTAAATTCGGCGATCCGTCGCTTGTAGTAACCGACACCGAAATCAGAGGTATGCAGCTTAGGGTATGGACTGACTACCATTTGACCGAGGCGGGGCAAAAAAAGATTCATGTGTGGCGTACGGGAATGATAAGAAATATGCAGGCCACCGGCTACGCCCCGACTGTCTTTGAAGAGTATCCCGGATGGATCGCCGTAAAAAAACTTGCCCTTGAGGATTCGGCGAGAGCGGCGTTGCGTGCCGCCTTGCGCGGAAGTGAAAGAAACCGGCCAAAACACGTTAATGGATTTATCAGCATGGCCGCTTTCCCGCGTTATTACATGGACGGCGGACGCTGGGCGGTCTTCGCAAGGTTCAGAGTGCAGATAACGGAAATAATTCCTTTTGCGGCTTATTGATTTTTTTCTGGGTCTAAACGGTATTCTTTAATTGTTCTTCCTTTAACAATAGCGCAATTTCGCCCGCCCCCCTTGGCTGAATACAACGCTTTATCGGCCAAGGCGTACATTTCTTCCGTATCGGTTGAAGCGCCGCACTTTTCCACATATACTCCAAGGCTCATTGTCACATATTTGGAAACTTTTGAATTTTCATGCGGGATTTTTAACAGTTGTATTAATTTAGTAATGCGTGATATGACGACATTTACGTGAGTAACGTCTTCTTTTTCAAACCAAAGCAGGGCAAATTCTTCACCGCCAACTCTGGCGCAGTAGACCCCCATTGTATCCTTTAATTTGTTAAACGTTTCGCCTATGGCGCGAAGGCAGTCATCGCCTTTCGGATGGCCGTAAAGATCATTGTAGTTTTTAAAGAAATCAATGTCCGCGATAGCGAGGCATAAAAAATCATCGCCCGCCCTGTAATTAACAAGATACCTGTGAAAAGTCTGCATAAAATCACGGCGGTTTCTAAGTTTTGTTAATTCGTCTACCGTGCTTTCTTCAAAATACTTGTTTCGCTCATTTTCCATTTTAGAAATGCTCAAGTCCGACATAAAACGCAGCATTGTCGTCCGCCAACAGGCAAATACGCTGACAATGGTTGAAAATATCACATTAAAAATATCGGTAACGTATATTTGCGGCGGTTTGAAAAAGACGGAAAAAACTATAAAAACTGACGCTGCCGCCAGCGTAAGGCAAAGATTTAAAATGGGAGAATTGGCAAATAAAATCAGGGCGCATACAAGAAGGATCATAAAGCCTACGGCATAATTATCACGATCCGCCCAAACGCTTATATATAAACCAAAAATTATAATATTTACATAATAAATAACGGTTAATATATAAATATAAGTTTTACTAATTGCCTTTTTATGACTGTTAATTAATTTAATATAAATACCGATAAGTACGACAAGCAGCAGCCCGAATAAAGCTGTAAATAAATATATACCAGCGCCATGGATGTTGTTTTTTACAAATATGGGATAACACGAAAAAACACACGCTAAAATTACAACTAAAATGTTAGCAAGACGAAGACTATACAAATTATTTTTACATTCTTTATTCATGAGTATACAATATTGCTCGCGTCCCAACGAATAATAACGCCAGAAACTTAATAATCTAAACATCTTAAATCCTTTATTAATCAATCTAACTAAATTTTTCTAAAGAATCAAGATATTTCCTATTTTTTTGGTTAAATTTTAAAATTGATAGGCATATTTTTAAATTTTAAATATATGGAATATCTAAAAACTGAAGTTCTTAGATGTTCTCTATAATAATTACTTTTTGCCGGAATATAAGGTAAACTCCATTTTATCCTTGTTCTGCGAGAGGGCATTTAACCATAAATTTTTCTTTTTTGTAATTTCCTTGCTTTTACGGCCTATTGCGCGTAATTTCTCATATACCATTGAACCGTTTTTGGCGGCAAGCCATGTTTTGTAATGATCTCCATGAAAAATAACCGTGGATTTTTCTTCTACTTCTATGTCAATGTACTTTTCAAAAGCGTCAAGAAGAAGCTGATATTTATCGGTAATTCCTCTAAGATAATCAAGAATCAGCCTGTCAAACAATGGAATTTGTTCGCTGATAAAAAGTAAGTCGCGTAAATATTCAACGGCTAGATAGTAGTCTTCATCCTTGCAATACGCTTTATATCCAAGACGGCACATATGCACATAGGATTCATTTGTAATAGTCTGCATATCCCGAATAGGCCGGGGCGGCGTTATGGAAAATTTGGGCATGGATTGGGCAACTCTTACAAGCAGTTCAATCATATCTTGATAAATGCGCTGTTCCCATAAATTTTCGCGAGTTGAAGAAAAAAGTTTAGTCATATACTCTTCAAATTTTTCCTTATAACGCTCATTTTTGTCAAAAACAACTTCGCAGGTAGGGATCATAACCCCTTTAAACTCAATGTGGCCGGTATCAAAGAAATAAATCGCGTTTTTTTGCTCCAGAATACATTGTTCTGCGGAGTTTTCTTTCTCATAATTCATCATTACCTGTTTGGCAATCATGATTCTCGATTCTTTGGGCGAAAGCTCATTTGCCCTAGTTTGCAGTCTGGCTCCTGAGTTCAGAAGAAAACCGGAAAGGTTGCCTCTTTCCGTAATTATCAACGGGCTTTGCGTATTTCCGCCAGTAATTCCGGCGGAAATTTTAAAGACAGGGAGGTTTTCGGCGTTGCCTGTACGCTTTGTAGGTATTGCCGGATCTTTAACAACATCTGTTTTGCCAAAATAGTCAATAATGCACAGAGTCACCATAACCGCGTCTTTGGCGCTCGCCGCGACAACGACCATTTCATCGCCTCTTTCCCTCTGGCTTATAGCGCCGCATTGGGTGGAGATGCGTTTAATTTCATTTTCAATGGCCCAATCCAAATTGTGCATCATGGAAAGATTTTTTCTGGACTCCATGCAGAATTTTGTATAACCGTGGATATCAAGCATCGCGATATAAAGGTTTGATATTTGCAGAGTTTTTTTCAAATCCCCAGCTTCGGGAAAATCCCTGTCGGGAATGATCAGTTCTTTCCAGAGTTTTTTGTGGGTGGTTGGAGAAATAGCCGCGAAAAATCCCCAATTCAAGTTTTTTATCAGTTGAAACGCCCTCATAATCACAGGGTGCGTCAATTTGTCTTTTATAGCGGGCGCGACCAGTTCCCTTAGCTTTGAAAAAGTGATAATTTCCTTAGTGATTATTTTGTCATAAAGGAATGAGAAAAACTCAAATTCTGTCATTCCAGCGCTATACTCGCCAATGTTTTTCACTTTTTATTTCCTGAGTATTATTATACTACACACCAAAAAAAAATAATAGAGTATAAATTTAAAATATATTGTTAATCCTGTATTTTTAAGGTATTATTAAGATAATGGAAACTGTTGCGAATTTAAACAATTCCGCCGTCGCGTTAACCGAGGCAAATAAGCCTTTTGAGGCAATTCCCCTATTTCGCGAAGCGTTAATTTTAGAGCCGGAAAACCCGCTTTTATGGCTAAATTTAGGTATAGCCCAGCAGAAAACAGGCGAGTATTCGGAAGCAATTGACAGTTTTAAACGTTCTTTGGACATTGACAACGATATTTGTGAGGCATGGAATTCCATGGGCCTTATTTATTACGAATTAAACGATTTTGTTCTTGCGGAGAATTGCTACAAGACGGCGTTGTCCTGCAGTGACAATGATCCAAAAATATGGAATAATCTTGGCGTTTTATATTTTAATTTAAGTAATTTTGAAGAAGCCCGTAATTGCTTTGAAAAAACGATAAGCATATTTCCGCAATTTAAAGACGCGTTGATCAATTTAAGGGACACATGCAGGGAATTGGAAGATTACAGGGCGGCTGCGGAATTTGAACGGGTTATTTCCAACTTGGATATTAGCGGCCGGGTATAAATATAAATGAAAGTGCTTTATGTGGCGGAACTGGTTGGTAAAGCCGGCGTTTATACGTTTAAAAAAGCGTTATGTGAATTAAAAACCCGCTATCCGTGGGATTTCATGATTGCGTGCGCCAACGGGGCCACTGGAGGAAACGGTCTTGGCCGCACTCATGCCGCCTACATCCACAAACTTGGCGCAAATGTTATCACCCTTGGAGACTGTTGTTTCTATAAAAAAGATTTAACAGAAAATCTTGACAAATGCCATTATGTTCTGCGTCCGGAAAATTTAAGTACTGACGCTCCGGGTATCGGATCAAAAATTTACAACATGGAAAATGAAAAAGTAGCCGTTGCGGTTTTTATCGGTCAGAACGGATTCGGGCGCGTTCATGCGAATAACCCCTTCACTTCCCTGTCTGCAGTCCTTGACAGGCTCAGGAAACAAACTCCCTATATCATTGTAGATTTTCACGCGCAGGCAAGCGCTGAAAAAAAGACTTTCATTTACGCCGCCGACGGTCTTTGTTCCGCCGTAATCGGCTCCCACACCAGAGTCCAAACCGCCGATGAAATAATCATGCCAAACGGAACCGCATACATAAGCGACGCCGGCAGAACAGGAAGCCAACAGTCAGTCGGCGGCTGTGAAATAAATTCGCGCATAAAAGAATACCTGACAGGCATCCCCGAATGGACAAAAGAAGCGTGGGAAGTGCCGGAACTGCAAGGCGTGTATTTGGATATTGGCAAAGACGGGAAGGCGCGGTCAATAGAGAGAATACATCTAGCGATAGGGGGAGTGGGGAGTAGGGAGTAGGGAGTGGGGAATAGTTGTTCGTTATCTTAGCGTTAAACCAACACGCTATGCTCGCTAACAACGCTCCCCACTCCCCACTCCCCAAAAATCAAGAGCCTTCTTTCACTATTTCAATCTTGATTCCGTCGTTTTGATCCAGTTCGTCTTTGGGCGGAATGGTTACGCGAAGAATTCCGTTTTTGTATACCGCTTTTACTTTTTCCTGAGCGTATTTGTCCAGAGGCACAAAGTACTTCTGCCTTTCGATGTCTTTCATTTTAAGGCGGCGTTTAAAGTAGCGGACATTTTCTTCTGATTGAAGTCTTGCGGGGCTGTCGGCTTGAGTTACGGAATTGTCAATCCTTGCGGAAAAGACCATGTAATCGCCCTGAAAAGAAAGGCTGATGTCTTTTTCATCAAAACCGGCTAAAGCAAATTCAAAAACAAGCGACCTGTCTTCAGTCATAAAAACATTCATTGGCGGGTAGGAATAGTTTGGGTAAAAATCGGTGTTTTCATCGAAGAAGTGTTTGCTGAAGTTAAACGGCCCTTGAGTGAAACCCTCGCCTCCGTTACAGTTGTTAAAATTCCTGTGGAATTCATCCTTAAATTCCTGGGCCGCATCGAAAATCTCGTCAAAAATACTGCCCAGATCCATGTAATTTCTTGTACCTTTCATACAATCTCCTCGCCGGGAACGCTTTTGCCTTTCCCCGACTGTAAAGGTGAATTTAGAACCCCCATACGGGCGATTCTTTGAGGGCATAATAACCCCTGTCTTAGAATTTACATGAGATATTATAAAAAGTCAATTAAAAAATTAATAGCCTGCAGTTGTCCCGCCGGCTAAAAGTTTAACTGCCGAACTTGTCCCTATCCGCGAGGCTCCTTCGGTAATGAAGGCTTCCAAGTCTTCGCGTGTTTTAACTCCGCCTGCGGCTTTTATCTTAACTCCCGCGCCGATGTGCTTTTTAAAAAGCCGCACGTCCGCCAGAGTCGCGCCAGCAGTCCCAAAACCAGTAGAGGTCTTGATAAAGTCAGCGCCGGCTTCCGTAACAATTTTGCAAAGGCGGATTTTTTCGTCTTCGGTTAAGTAGCAGGTCTCTATTATTACTTTCAGTATTTTTTCGCCGCAAGCTTTTTTAATAAGTTTGATTTCTTCAAGAGTAAAATCAAAGCGCCCATTTTTAACGTCGCCGACATTAATCACCATGTCGATTTCATTCGCGCCGCTTAGAATAGCGCGTTCCGCTTCCAGAACTTTCGCGGCGGTAATTGAATAGCCAAGAGGAAAGCCGATGACGGTGCAGATATTCAAGTTTTTAAATTCATTATGAATGGGGTTTACATAAGAGGGCGGAACGCATACGGAAGCAGTTTTATATTTAACCGCCTCATCGCACAGCGCTTTAATTTCTTCCCATGAAGAAGTCATCTTTAGGAGCGTATGATCTATCTTAGATAAAATTTCTTCATTAGTCATGTTACTCTCCTATTTGTTTTGACCTGACCACTCTGGAGTGGTCAGGCAAACATTAATTACCCCTCTAACGCAGGAAGTACCGTAAAATGAATATTACAAAGAGTACCCATGTTACTACGGTAATATCTTGGAATTTCCTAGCCGCAACTTTAAGAATCACATAGGAGATGACTCCGTATACGATGCCTTCCGCAATGCTGTACGCAAAGGGCATCATCACAATCGCGATGAACGCGGGGATGCCTTCGGTTGGATCTTTAAAATCAATTGTGGTCACGGGCTGTACCATTAGGAAGCCGACAAAAATCAAAGCCGGCGCCGTAGCCGCGTTTGGAATCAGAAGGAACAGGGGCGAGAGGAACAACGCTAACAGGAACATTATCGCCGTAACAAGGCTTGTAAGCCCGGTGCGCCCGCCTGCGGCTACGCCCGCGCTGCTTTCAATATAACTTGTAACCGTTGAAGTTCCAAGCGCGGCGCCAACAGACGTGCCAAGCGCGTCAGAAAAAAGAGCTTGCTTAACGCGGGGAATATTGCCGTCTTTATCAATAAGGCCGGCTTGAGTGGTAACTCCTACCAGCGTTCCTACGGTGTCAAAAATGTCAACAAACAGGAATGTAAAGAATACTATAAAAAAATTAAAACTTAAGATTTTTGTAAAGTCAAATTTGAAAAGCAGCGGAGCGTCGGGTATTGCAAACAGCCTCCAGCCTGACCAGCCGCCGTAAGGCTGGGTAATTCCCATTGGTATGCCAATAATTGTAGTTGCAAGAATACCGATAAGAATGGCTCCGGGAACTTTTAAAACATACAGTACGATAATAATCGCAAGACCGATAAGCGCCAACAACGCGTCGCCTGAAGTTATGTTGCCTAACCCGACAATAGTGCCAGAATTGCCGACGACAATATTCGCGTTAGCAAATCCAATCAGCGCGATAAATAAACCTATGCCTACGGCGACAGCTTTTTTCATATTTGAGGGAATAGCTTTTATGATTGCCTCGCGGACATTAAATAAAGAAAGAACCATAAACAGGATGCCTTCAAGGAAAACTGCTGTAAGCGCAATCTGCCATGTATACCCCATGTGCAAAACTACCGTATAAACAAAGAAAGCATTAAGCCCCATGCCCGGAGCAAGAGCGATAGGCAAGTTAGACGTAAACGCCATTACTATAGTGGCTATTGCCGCCGCAAGCGCCGTGGCGGTAAAGATGCCTCCCCACGGCATGCCTACAAACAATTCCGCTTCGGCGAACCTTCCGCTTAATATTCCCGGATTAACCGCAAGAATGTAAGCCATAGTTAAAAATGTTGTAAGACCCGCTACGATCTCCCGCTGGTACGTTGTACCATTTTCCTTTAACTTGAAAAGTTTCTCCATAAACATCTCCCCCTAAAAATTTATTTTACTTCACATATAGTGGCCGTTCCACATATTTAGTGTGGAGCAGCTTATGCGCTTTGTGACCGCCCGGCTCTCCAAGGAATTCCTTGTAAACCTGGCCTATATACGGATTTTGATGCGAACAGCGGTACTGGGACTTTTGATCGTCAGCGTAAAGGCCGCCAGTGCGTTGTTTGCGAATGTCATCCGTACAGCCGTATGGCTGTCCTCCGCCGGCGATACATCCGCCTCGGCACGCCATTACCTCGATAAAGTGATACGGCGGTTCCTTACCGGCTTTTTTCGCCTCGCGGAGTTTGTCTAAAACCGCTGCAATGTTTCCCATCTGATGGGCTACCGCAATGCGTATCTTTGTCCCGTTGCCAAAATCAACTTCCCCTTCCTTTACGCCGTCAAGCCCGCGGACGGGTTTAAAATCTACGTCGGGGAGTTCCTTTTTTGTAACAAGGTAGTAAGCGCTGCGGACTGCCGCTTCCATTACTCCGCCCGTTACGCCAAAAATAGTTCCGGCTCCGGTGTACGGCCCTAAAGGATTGTCAGCCTCTTCTTCGTCAAGCTTCAGTATTTCAATTCCCGCCTGTTTGATCATCCGCGCAAGTTCCCTTGTCGTAATAACAATGTCGACGTCGTAACCGTGGCCTGCGCTCTTCATGTCGTCATTGCGTTTTGTTTCCCACTTCTTCGCGGTACACGGCATGACTGATACCGAATACACTTTATCGGGATCTACTCCGGCTTTTTCCGCCCAGTAAGCTTTAATCATCGCGCCCATCATCTGCTGGGGTGATTTCGCGGTTGAGAAATTGGGAATCATGTCGTTGTAATACTTTTCCATATAATCTACCCACGCCGGGCAGCAGGAAGTTATAAGCGGAATGACGCTGTTTTTTTCTGTTAAGCGTTTTACAAGTTCGGAACCTTCTTCCATAATGGTAAGGTCTGCTGAAAAGTTAGTGTCAAAGACCGTTTTAAACCCTAATCTGCGCAGGGCGGCGTATATCTTTTTTGTAAAAACCGTGCCGGGATCAAGGCCGAATTCTTCAGCTAACGCGACGCGGACGGCGGGGGCAATCTGCACGACGGGGTGTTTTTCCTTGTCTTGCAGGGCGTTCCACACTTTTACGGTGTCGTCTCTTTCATAAATCGCGCCTACGGGGCAGTGAGCGGCGCATTGCCCGCACTTGATGCACGGGCTTTCACCTAACGGAGCGTCCGCCGCGCTGGCGATCTTTCCGTGTATGCCCCGCCCGAGAAATTCCAGCGCCCACACGTTCTGCACGTCCTGGCACACCTTTACGCATCTGCCGCAGCGGATGCACTTTTCGGGGCAAAGCACGATTGCGGGGTTGGAATCGTCTACGGGAATATCGTTCTTTATTTTTAAGAAGGGCGCTTCCCTAAGACCGAACTCGGAGGCTAGATTTTGAAGCTCGCAGGATTGGTTGCGTGGGCATTGGAGGCAGTCGTTGGGGTGATTGGAGAGGATAAGCTCCAAAACAGTGCGCCTGACCGCGATAATTTCAGGGTCGTGGGTAACAATGTTCATATTAGGCTCGCACGCCGTACAGCAGGCGCGAACCATTTTAGCCGAACCCGCAAGACGCACAATGCAAATGCCGCATGACGACCACGGCATAAGATCGGGGTTATAACACAGCCGTGGAATTTTTATATTTACCATTTCGGCAGCCTGAAGGATTGTCGTCCCCGGTTCCACTTCAAGCGTTTTTCCGTTTATCGTTAAGTTAATCATGTTTTCCCCCTTAAGCCTTTATCACCGCGTTAAATTTACATGAAACCATGCACTCGCCGCACTTTACGCATTCATCCTGATTGATGATATATGGCGGACGTTTTTTGTCCTTGTACTTTGACGCGTCTTCCACGACAATGCAGTTGCCCGGGCATTTTTTCGCGCAGGCGCCGCAACCGATACACTTAGAAGCGTCAATTGTAAATCTGATGAGTCTTCTGCATTTTCCGGCGCGGCACTTTTTATCGTGTATATGCTCGATGTACTCTTCGCGGAAATTTTTTAAGGTAGACATTGTTGGATTCGCGGCGGTACAGCCGAGCATGCAAAGAGACGCTTTTGTCATCGCGTTTCCGATAGCCTCAAGTTTTACAAGGTCTTCGTCTTCCCCGTTGCCCCTCGCTATTTTTTCAAGGATTTTAAGTATTTGCGTAGTGCCAATCCGGCACGGAGAGCATTTGCCGCAACTTTCATCAACGCAGAAGTCCATGTAGAAGCGCGACACGTCAACCACGCAGTCGTCCTCGTCCATTACTATCATGCCGCCTGAGCCCATCATGGAGCCGTTAGCCATCAATGATTCAAAGTCGATGGGAACGTCAAGTGATTTTTCGGTAAGAATGCCGCCCGACGGCCCGCCTGATTGCACTCCCTTAAACTTTTTATCGTCTTTAATTCCGCCGCCAACGTCGTAAACAATTTCGCGTAACGTAGTCCCCATAGGAACTTCGACAAGTCCTGAAAATTTGACTTTTCCCGTAAGCGCGAATACTTTTGTTCCCTTTGATTTTTCAGTACCGATTTTAGCAAGCCAGTCGCCGCCCCTAGCGGTGATGACGGGAACATTCGCAAATGATTCTACGTTGTTAATAATAGTGGGTTTTTGCCACAAGCCCTTGTTAGCCGGGAACGGCGGTTTAGGAACGGGCATTCCCCTGTTGCCTTCTACGGATTTAATAAGCGCGGTCTCTTCGCCGCAGACAAACGCGCCCGCGCCAAGGCGGATCTCAATGTCAAAATCAAAACCGGAGCCGAGGATGTCTTTCCCTACCAGCCCGTAATCGCGCGCTTGATCAAGGGCGATTTTTAGGCGTTCAATCGCGAGCGGATACTCGGCGCGGATGTAAACAAATCCCTGGCTGGAACCGATTGCCTTACCCGCAGTTATCATGCCTTCGATTACCGAATGAGGGTCGCCTTCTATCGTGGAGCGGTCCATGTACGCGCCAGGGTCGCCTTCGTCCGCGTTGCAGATAACGAACTTTTGGTCTCCTACGGCTTTGCGCGCCAAATCCCACTTTAGCCATGTCGGGAAGCCCGCGCCGCCCCTTCCGCGAAGGCCTGATTTTTTCATTTCTTCGATTATTTGTTCCTGAGTCCATTCAAAAAGAACCTTTTCAAGACCTACATAACCGTCTCGGGCGATGTATTCGTCGATTTTTTCAGGATCAATTACGCCGCAGTTGCGAAGCACGACCCGGAATTGCTTTTGCCCTGAGGGCATATTTTCTACAGTATTAATGTTATTCGCCATATTTATTATTCCCCTCTTATAATTGTTAAAATATCAGCGGCAGGACGCTCAAGGATACTTTCATCTAACAATTCCCTGCCAATAATATGCTTCGCGATGATCGATTTTGTCAGTTCAGGATCTACCATGCCGTAAATAACAGGCGGCATTCCGGGAACAATTACCTCTACGGTAGGCTCGGAATGGCACAGCCCCATGCAGCCGGTTTGCTTTACGCTGCAATTTTTAAGTTTATTATCTTTAATTCCCGATGTAAAAGCTTCCCATGTTTGTTTCGCTCCGGCGGCTATACCGCAGGTTCCCATACCGATAATAACCCGTGTTTCAACGCCGTCCTCTTCGCGCTTGTTAAACTCGGCCTTTTTTTCTTCTCTTAATTTTCTTAAATCCTCAAGACTCAATTTTGCCATAAATTTTTACTCCTCTTTACGGTTCTTTTTGTCAACCTTATGGTTATAGATTTAAACCTTATTTATTTTGATACTTGGCTATGATGCCGGGAATCATATCTTTGGTGAGCTTGCCATAGGTATCGTTGCCAACCGTAAGCACGGGCGCAAGGCCGCAACAGCCGACACAGCGCACCGGGTCTACCGAAAACTTGCCGTCCTGAGTTACCCCGTCAGGCTCTAGCCCTAGCAGGTTTCTAGTCTCGTCCATTATGTCCTGACTGCCCTTAAGGTAGCAGGCTGTTCCCAAACATACGGAAATTTTGTGTTTCCCCGGCATTGTGGTCTTAAAAAAGTGGTAAAAAGTGATAACCCCGTATATTCTTGCAAGGGAAATACCGGTAAGACGGGCTAATTGTTCTGCGGCTGGACGGGATATATACCCGTAGGTTTCCTGGGTTTTATGGAGAATCATAATCAGACTTCCCGGTTTAACCTTCCATTCTTCTATAAATGATAATAATTCTTGGGGAAAAGTAATATCCCCTTCTGTTTTTGCCATTTGTCCCCCTAATCAATTTATATGTGGATTGTAACAATTTATGGAAGTTTTGGCAAGGGGTGGGAGGGCTGGAAGGAATAGTTTGACATGAATAATGAATCCGTTATAATTACAGTATGTCGGAATATACCATCGTTTTTTTCTGGGATGATGAAGCCTCTGTATGGATTGCTGAAAGTGAAGATTTACCGGGACTTATCCTAGAATCCGAATCTTTTGACGCTCTTGTTGAAAAGGTCAAAAAAGCTGCTGTGGAGCTTCTTGAGTTAAGCGGATCAAATAATCATCAAATAAAACTACATCTTAAAGCTGAACGTCTCGCGGTTGTGGCATAATGGCTGAATATGAAAAGCAAGTAAGGAAAAAACTTTCTGAAAATGGCTGCCATCTTCTAAGGCGCGGCAAGGGAGATCATGACATTTGGTTCAGCCCTATAACCAATCTGCCTATTACCGTAGACGGAAAAATAATTTCACGTCATGTAGCAAATGGCATAATGAAAAGAGCGGGTATTAATTGGCATTTTTAATATGCCACTCTGTTTGTAACGTTTGATAAAAATGTTTATTTACATTACTATACTAAAAATGACACCGAAGGAGATAGCAATATGAGTAAATTCATGGTAAATATGACAGCCGTCAATCCTAAGGAAGAAGATGGAGATATGTCGCTTTTAGGCGTGCGGACTCTTGAAGGCTTTAGCGTAATGGTAGACAATATTGGACATCGTTTTGTCGCAACCACTTCTGTAGTGGCTTGAGTGATTGATATGCAGTTTTATTTCCAAGTGAAATTCAATCCGCAGGTTTTTTGCGCTTTCATTACAACCTGCATCTTGAACGCTTCGCTGTAGGTTACAAATTCTTTCTTCATTTTTCTCTTGTATAGGTTACTTTCCCGCCTTGGCTTTCTTGGCGTTTTCAAGCCATGTCTTGGCATTGGCATATTTCGGATCGATCCGCAGGGCGGCTTCGTAGTTCGTTATGGCGCGGTCATAGTCTTTCTTGACGTAGTACACATTGCCCCGGCCGTAATAGGCCTTCATGTAATTGGGGTCAAGCCGTATCGCCTCGTTGTAATCCGCTATGGCGCGGTCATAGTCGTTCTTTTCGTAGTACACATTGGCCCGATTGTAATAGGCATCCGCGTCGTTGGGGCCAAGCCGTATCGCCTCGTTGTAATCCGCTATGGCGCGATCATAGTCTTTCTTGTAGTGGTACGCATTGCCACGGTCGTTATAGGCATCGGCGTAATTGGGACTAAGCCGTATGGCCTTGTCAAATTCCGAAATGGCTTCTGTATAGCTGCCTTTTTTATAATACTCAGTGCCTTTGTCGTAAGCGGCCTTCGCGGCTGCGGAAGGCGCGGACTGAGTAGCAGTCTGCTGAGGCTGCGTGGTTACCGACTTGGCTTTCTTGGCGTTTTCAAGCCATGTCTTGGCATTGGCATAGTTCGGATCGATCCGCAGGGCGGCTTCGTAATCCGCTATGGCGCGGTCATAGTCTTTCTTGACGTAGTACACATTGCCCCGGCCGTAATAGGCCTTCATGTAATTGGGGTCAAGGCGTATCGACTCATTGTAGTCCGCTATGGCGCGGTCATAGTCGTTCTTGTCATAGTATGCATTGCCCCGGTTGTAATAGGGATAGGCGTAATTGGGGTCAAGGCGTACCGCCTCGTTGTAATCCGCTATGGCGCGGTCATAGTCTTTCTTGACGTAATACGCATTGCCCCGGTCATTATAGGCAACTGCGTAATTGGGACTAAGCCGTATGGCCTGATCAAATTCCGAAATGGCTTCTGTATAGCTGCCTTTTTTATAATACTCAGCGCCTTTGTCGTAAGCGGCCTTTGCGGTGGCGGAAGGCGCTGACTGAGTAGCAGTCTGTTGCGGCTGTGTGGTTTGCGTCGTTGTAATGGTCTGCGGTTTGTTGCCAAGATACGCTGTGTCAAAATACTGGCTGTATATGGCGGGTATCTGCGCTCTGTTGCTTGCGCGGGCGACATCAGCGCCGGTACGTTTAAATACTTCATCTACCGCGAGTCCCGGCGTTTTAAGATTGTTCAACAGGTGGGAGGTAAACAGGCCGTTCCTGCCGGTGCCGTCCGCCGCTGTGGAACCCGCGCTGGTCGCGTATACTATGATGCTGTCTGCGGGCTGGTTCGAAACTACCGTGAGGCCTCGGTTGCCGCTTCTTTTCCATGCAAAGGGGTTGTCTCTGCAAGCGTCTAGCACTACCATATTTAAATCGTTTCCCGCGTCGTTCAGTTCCGCAAGCGCCCATTGGACGGATACCGCCCTTTCCCTAAGAGAATTTTCAGTGGGTATGTTCGCCCCCACTGGAATTAAATAGTTCTCTCCGCCGGATTGTACCCCATGACCGGCGTAAAATAAAAAGCCATAGGAATTTTTTGATACCGAAAGACGGTTTTTAAGCTTCATTATCGCGTTTTCCATCTGGTCAAGGTTCGCGTCCAGAACTTTGTCCACGTTAAAACCAAGCCCTTGCAGGGCGGTAGATATGTCATTGGCGTCGTTAACCGGATTGTTAAGCTTTCCAATACCCGTGTAATTCCCGTTACCGATAACAAGAGCGTATTTCTGTTGGGCGAATAGCCCCGCCGTAAGAAAAAACATCAATGTAATAAATACCGCAAATTTTTTCATTGTATACTCCCGAATAAGTAATAATATACCATAAATAGCGGATAGTAAATAGTTATTAGTATTTTTGTTTGGAAGGTTGTCTTACTTACCGGCTTTCTACATAGAGGTAAACTTCTTAGTCTTCTGTTCGTAATAACCAACTTGTTTATCTTCTAATTTTAAACTATCATCAAACAAATGACCGAATTCATACATCTCCACGTTCATTCCGACTATTCGCTGGCGGACGCGTCAGTTTCCGTAATGTCTCTGGCGGACAGGGCGGAAGAATTGGGGATGACTCATCTTGCGCTTACGGATCACGGGAATATGTTCGGCGCGATGGATTTTATCGCCGCCTGCGGTCATAAAAAACGAAAAAAACCCGTAAAACCGATAATCGGCTGCGAGGTCTATGTTTCTCCCGGCTCGCGCCATGAAAAAAAAGGTTCCGAAAACGAAAATAAATATTACCACCTTGTCCTTCTTGCCTATAACCGCGCGGGTTATTTTAATCTTGTAAAATTATGTTCTTTCGCGTACACGGAAGGTTTCTATTACAGGCCTCGGATAGACGAAGAACTTTTATCTATTTACCACGAAGGACTTATCGCGCTCTCCGCCTGCGCTTCCGGTGAAATTCCGCGCCTTATTCAGGCGGGTAAAACGGATGAGGCTGAAAAAAAGGCTGTTTATTACCGCGATCTTTTCGGCAAGGATGCCGATGGGAACCCCAATTTTTATCTTGAGATACAGGATCACGGCATTCCGTCGGGAAGCTTAAGGGGCGGCGATTTGTCTCAAAAAGATATTAACGAGGCGGTTGTCGATATTTCAAAAAAAACCGATATTCCGCTTGTCGCTACAAACGACGTTCATTATCTTGATAAGGACGATTATATTTCGCATGACGTTCTTCTTTGCATTGGAACGGGAAAGACGCGCACTGAAGAAAAGCGGAAAAAATATTACGGGAATCAGTTTTATTTTAAAACCGGGGATGAAATGGCCGAAATTTTCGCCGATTATCCGCAGGCGGTTGAAAACACGGTAAAGATCGCGCAGAGGTGTAACGCGGACGTACCAAAAATAGAGACTAAGGATTTGCCGCAGTATTTGCCTGAGTTTAAAATCCCCGAAGGTTTTAAAGAACCAAGCGAGTATTTAAGGCACCTGACTGGCGAAGGGCTTGAAAAGCGTTATGCGAAAGTAAAAGAAAATGATTTAAATAAATGGGAAAGCATAAAAAAGCGGGCGGAGTATGAGCTTGATACGATAATAAACATGGGGTATACGGGATATTTTTTGATTGTCGCTGATTTTATAAATTACGCGAAAGAGCAAAATATTCCCGTAGGACCGGGACGCGGTTCCGGGGCGGGATCTATTGTCGCTTATTCCCTGCGCATTACCGACATTGAACCTTTAAAATACGGCCTTATTTTTGAACGCTTTTTAAATCCTGACCGCATATCAATGCCCGACTTTGACATTGATTTCGCCAATGAAGGGCGCGAGGATGTAATAAATTATGTTACGCGCAAATACAGCAAAGAAAGGGTGGCGCAGATAATCACATTTGGGACATTGGGCGCGAAAGCGGTAATTAAGGACGTGGCAAGAGTATTGGGAATATCAATATCCGAATCGGAAATGATTACAAAACTTATCTCTTCCGACCCTGAAATTAAATTAAACAAAGCGAAAGAAGAAGAGCCGCGCCTTAAGGAACTGGAAAGCGATCCCCGTTTTACGGAATTATTCGCCATTGCGTATAAATTGGAAGGCCTTAACCGCCATTCAAGCATACACGCCGCCGGTATCGTTATCGGAAAAAAACCGCTGATTGAATTGGTGCCTCTCTATCAGGAACGTGAGGAAAAAGGCGGCAATATAGCCACGCAGTACAGCATGGACTTTCTTGAAGGATGCGGCCTTGTAAAAATGGATTTTCTCGGCCTAAAAAACCTTGATATTATCAAACACACGCAAGAGTTAATAAGGCGGCGCGGCGGCAAATATTCAAGTTTTAATGTTGAAGATATTCCCGAAGATGACAAAAAAACTTTTAAAATGTTAGGTGAAGGAAAAAGCCACGCTGTTTTCCAGTTTGCTTCCGATGGAATGCAAAATATCCTAAGACAGACAAAACCTGCGTCCATAGAAGATTTAACGGCCTTAAACGCCATGTACCGGCCTGGACCCATGCAGAATATTCAGCGCTTTGTGGATTCCAAAAACGGCAAAACACAAATCACATATCCCGATCCTAGCCTTGCGGGGATTCTTAAAGAAACCTACGGCGTTATTGTTTATCAGGAACAAGTTATGGAGGTGGCAAGAATAATAGCCGGTTACAGCATGGGGAAAGCCGATCTTCTTCGCCGCGCCATGGGAAAAAAGAAAAAAGAAATTATTGATGAAGAAAAAATACCGTTTCTGGAAGGCGCGGCGAAACAGGGATACTCCGCGCAGAGGGCGGGGGCGATTTACGATATGCTTGTCCCTTTCGCCGGTTATGGTTTTAATAAAAGCCACGCCGCCGCGTATTCGGTATTGGCGTATCAAACCGCCTATCTTAAAGCAAATTTCCCGGCGGAATACATGGCGGCGACATTGATAGTCGAAATAAAAAGCACCGACAGGCTTTTATACACCATTGTTGAAACCCGTAAAATGGGAATAAGCGTCGATCCTCCCAATATAAATTATTCCGATAAACTTTTTACGGTAGTGGACGGCAGGATTGTATACGGTTTTCTGGGGATTAAAGGCGTAGGCGACGCACCGGCGGATGAAATTATGCGCGGCAGGAAAAACGGCCATTATAAAAATTTTATGGATTTCTTGGACAGGGTAGATATAAAAGCCGTAAGCAAAAAAGTTATTGAACTTCTTATTAATACCGGAGCTTTTGATGATTTTAAAATTTCGCGCGAGACGCTTGCAGGTAATATGGAAAAAGCTATTGAATACGCGCAAAAAAGAAAAGAAGACAAACAGCTTGGACAGTCAAACCTGTTTGGAGATTCAAACGAAGCCGGCATGCCCGATTTTAAATTTACGGAATTTCCGCCTGTAAGCCACGCTGAAAGATTAAATCAGGAAAAACAGTTAATAGGTTTTTATTTCTCGGGCCATCCGTTAGATGAATACAAGGAAATATGGCAGGATGTCGTAAACGTAAATCTTGGACAGGTTGACACTTATAAAACAGGAAATTGCGTTCTTGTGGGATTAATTAAAAATATAAAACCAATAAATACCGCAAAAGGCGGCAAAATGGCCTTTGCAACTCTTGAAGATTACAACGGCGAGATAGAAGTCACATTTTTTTCAGGCCCGTGGGAAAGGTGTCAGAATATTATCAAAGACGATTCTGTCGTCATCTTAAAAGGGAAAATTGATTATCAAAAAGATAAAGACAGGTACAGTTTTCTGGCAGATGGCGTTATAAGCAAACAGGAAGTGCCGTCAGTCTTAAAAGAAGTTAAAGAATTGGACGAAAAAAATAAATTGCATAAAAACACATGGCTTTACATGGCGGATTTAAAAAGCTCGTATATCTTGCAGGCGAAAAAAGGAAATTACACGGTTATAGGTTTCTTAAAATCGATAAGGGATTTTAAAGATAAAAAAGGAAACGACATGGCGTTCGGGACATTACAGGATTTTGAAGGCGAAATTGACCTTGTGTTTTTTTCCAAAGTATACGCCGAGTGCAGACATCTGCTTAAACTTGATGAGATGATCGCTTTAAAGGGAAGCATAGATCCGGAAAACGAATTAAAACAGGGAAAGGTAAGCTTTAAAGTTTCAAGCATGGCTGATTTGCCTTTTTTAAGCCGTACCGCCGCAAAAAAAGCAGCCGCCAATGAAAAACTGCCCGCGCCTGATCTTTTAAAAAATACCGAAAAACATATTGACGAGATACACATAAGACTGCATAAAGGCGCGTCGGATAATAAAGATGAAATGCTGGAGTTACGCGATTATCTTGCGGAAAATTCCGGTTTAAATGTTATTTTTATACACATTCCCGTTAATAGTGAGGAAAAAATAATACGCGCCGCGTCCGGCCTTGATATGTCAGGTAACGGATATGTGATGGAAGGCTTAAAACAGTGTAAATGCGTTGCGGAAGCATGGAGGAAATAATGCGCTTTATTTTTGGAATTTTGGCTGGAATAACCGGTATTTATTCAATAATTATTTTTATACGAATAATTTTTTCATGGTTTGGGAACATGGTCAGCGGAAAACCCGTAGAAATAATAAATAAAATTACAGACCCGTACCTTGACTGGTGGAGGCAAAAATTACGCTTAACCATAGGCACTTTTGATTTTTCGGTAATTCCCGCGATTGTATTTCTTTCTTTTATTCAGAATATATTTCGCATTCTTTCAGTAGCGGAAAGAATAACTATCGGGCTTATTCTTGCGCAAATATTATTGTCAATATGGAATATTTTTTCTATTATTATAGGATTTTTTATTATCGTAATTATCATCCGCCTTATAGGTTATTTTATTAACAGCAATATATACAGCCCTTTCTGGAGCATTATTGATTCCGTAACACAGCCGCTTTTATATAGAATGAACAGAATATTTTTTGGCAAAAAAATTGGAGGTTACTTAAAAGGAATAATTTTATCATTATTACTTTTAATTCTAATACTCGCCGGCGGAAAGTTTATTGTATTTTTTCTTTCCGGTATTCTTTATAAATTGCCGATATAATGTTTTTACGTTCTTTATCCGTGCCTGTAAACACGATAAACGGGGTAGGCTCTTCCTTTGCGCAAAAACTTGCGCGGCTTGGAATACGCACAGCCGCAGACCTTCTTCTTCACTATCCGCGCGATTGGGAAAATCGCGTGAAAATTGTCCCGTTAAAAGCGTATCAAAGCGGTAAAGTTTGCACGGTTGTTACCGTTTTTGCGCGGAAATGGATCGGTTACGGCGGAATGAGAATATTAAAAATTTATATAGAAGACGAAAACACTCAGGCGGCGCTTGTATGTTTTAACCGCCCAAGGCTTGACAAACTGCTTATTACAGGTCAAAAATATATGATTTGTGGCAGTTTTAAATATAAATACGGCGAATTGCAGTCAAGCTCTTTTGAAGTAGAGCCTGCGTCTAAAGGGAAGAATTTTGGAAAAATACTGCCTGTTTATCCGCTGACGGCGGGCATTATTCAAGATAAAATGCGGGATTTTATATCTTGCGCTATAAATAAATATGTTAAAGATTTGGAAAACGAGCTTCCAAACGCGATAATAGAAAAAGAAAATCTTTTAACAAAGGCGCAGGCGTTAAAAGAGATACATTTTCCAACTTCCGCAGATATGCTTGAAAGGGCTAAAAAAACGCTCATTTATGAAGAGCTTTTTTACATGGAAGTTATGGTTGCCCGCAGGGCGATAGACAGGAGAAGCAAAATAAAAATTGAGTTGGCAAACGATAAAAACAAAAATGAAAATATTTCGCTTTTACAAAAGAGGCTTATAGAAAGGCTTTCTTTTTCTTTAACGGATGGGCAAAAAAACGCCGTTATGGAAATAAACAGGGATATGTCATCTAACATTCCAATGGCGCGTCTTTTGCAGGGTGATGTCGGATGCGGGAAAACTTTAGTGTCTTTTTTAGCGGCGTTACGCGCCATTGAAGACAATGGGCAGGCGGCGATTATGGCCCCCACGGAATTGCTCGCCCGCCAGCACGCTGAAAACGCTGCGCGTCTTTTGGAGCCGCTTGGAGTAAGCATTGCGTTTCTTACGGGAAATATAAAAGCGCAAGGACGCAAAGAATTGCTAAAAAACCTTGCAGTTGGAAATATTGATATTATAGCGGGGACGCATGCCCTTTTTTCAAAAGATGTCGAGTATAGAAACTTAAAACTTGTCGTTATAGACGAACAGCATCGTTTTGGCGTAACGCAGCGTTCTCTTATAATGGCAAAAGGAGAGCAGCCCGGCCTATTGATGATGAGCGCCACTCCCATTCCGCGTACATTGGCGTTGACTGTTTTCGGCGATATGGACGTTACCGTGATAAAAGACATGCCTGTTGGAAGAAAGCCCATTATTACACATCTTGCGAAACAGTCAAATGAACAAAAGGTTTATGATTTTGTCCGCAAAGAGATGGAGAAGGGCAGGCAGGCTTATTTTGTCTACCCGTTAATCGAGGGCGGCGAGGAAATAAAAGACGCAGTCTCTATGGCGCAAAGGCTTCAGGATGAAGTTTTCCCAAAATATAAAACGGCTCTTATTCATTCCAAACTGCCTGAAGAAGAAAAAAAACGGATAATGGACAATTTTAGAAAAGGAGAAATAAAAATACTTGCCGCGACCAGCGTTGTAGAAGTTGGGGTAGACGTGCCGAACGCCGCGTGCATGGTTATCGAACACGCCGAGCGTTTCGGTTTGTCGGCGCTTCATCAATTACGCGGGCGCGTAGGAAGGGGAGAGGAGCAGTCGTATTGTTTTCTTGTTTTTTCAGACGACCTTACGCCAGAGGGCAAGACCCGCTTAAAAGTGATGTTGGAAAATAACGACGGCTTTGTAATAGCGGAAGAAGATTTAAAATTAAGAGGTCCCGGACAAATAGCGGGGACTGAGCAATCGGGTTACTTGTTCTTAGGCATTGCCGACCCAATCCGCGATATGGAAATTTTAGAAAGAGCCAGAAACGACGTGTTTTCAATCTTAGAAAACGATCCCGATCTGTTACTGGAAAACAACCGCGTAATCGCGAGGGTACTGGAACAAGCGCCGCCGTTTGGTGAAGTTGCTCTGTAGATTTAGATGAAGAATTTTACCACGAACCACACGAACACCACGAACTTTTTGCACACATCTTGTCGTTGTTCGTGTGGTTCGTGGTAGAATTTCTTGTAATATAAATTTAAAACCGTTTAGCCGCCAGCGCCTGCAATTCCTTAGTAGGTTCAACCATTTTGGAAATAGTCGAAGGCAGATGCAAAATAGCCGCCCAGCAGATGCGCTCGTAATCTTCGCGTTTTAGGCGTTTGTGGTTTACGTGGACAAGAAAATCCGGGTAAATATTGCGCAGGGCGGCTTCAAGGCAAACTTGAATATACTCGTTATCTTTCAGGAAATTGTCCCTGACATATTTAATCGAGCTTGGTTTTTCGTACATCGCCGCCATGCAGTAACTGTAATAAACCGAACTGTTAATTGACTCAAAGAAATTCAACGCCCGCAGTTTTTTTACGGTGAGGCGGTGTCCCTGGTCTCCGCATGTGAATTCGATTTGTTGGCCTTTCTTGCTTAACTCGGCCAGTTTTTGTTTTATGGCTGCTATATCCTGCTGTTTGATAAAATTTTGTTCAATATTTAAAACGGCAAGTTTAGGCAGGGTAAATATGCTGTTGGGAAGTTTTTCGAGCATATTGTCGTAAATCTGAAGTCCTGTCAAGTTCTTAAGGTTGCCGACTTTTTCGTCTATTACGGAAATTCCCGTACTGCCTATTTCCAGCGTCGTAAGATTATTTAAGAGGAACAGTGACGGCGGAAGTTTCCTCACAAAATTTCCGGCAAATGAAAAAGAACGAAGTTCGCTATAATTGCCGAATATGTCAGGCAATTCATATATATTAAATTCACTGCCAAAAATATCAAGTTTTTCAAGTTTTTTTAAATCCTTTATCGAATCAAAAACTTTTCCCTCTATCTTTAAATGCCTAAGTTCCAGCACTTTAAGACTGGTAAGTTTTGAAAGATTATTTGGTTTTTTAATCGTAAAACCGAAAAGCGTAAGAGATTCAAATTGAGGGCATGATGAAAGTATTTGCGCCGTCCTCTCAAAATCCAGGATTTTATAGTTTTTATAAATAATATCAACAATGGTCACTTTTTTTAACGCCTGATGATTCATAAAAGAATCAGGCAAAGTTAGAGCAGCCCCGCTCTCATATTTTATTGACAATTTCAACTCTTCAAGTTTAGTTAATTTTTTTAAATCCTTTATAAACGCCGCCGAAGAATAAATGTCGAGCGTAAGGATTTTTAGTTCGCTTAATGACGCTATATCTTCGGGAAAATTCCATTTCTCGTTAATCCTAATGTGCAATTTTTCCAGCTTTTGCGCTTTGGCAAGACCTGACGGTATTTTAGGAAGTTCCCTGCAACAGCAGGAGAAAACGCGCAAGTTTGGCAGGGAAAAAATAAATTCGGGAATTGAGGTAATTTTAGTATGCGAAACATTCAGTTCTTCCAGCTTCGCGCACTCCTTTAAAATATCGGGGATTTCAGTAAGGGCAGGCTGGTTTTTCAGGCTGATTTTTTTAACTGTATCTTTTACCTTGGAAATATGCTCGATAATTTCGTTCATGTCCTTGCACTGCACGCCTTCGGACATGATGCCTAAGGTGGGGTCTTCTTCTTTCCAGTGAAGGTCTAATTCTTCAAGCGGTGATAAAGCCATATATATATTAAACCATTATATTGGCAAATCGTCAATGTTATATTACAGTAAAAATACGGGGGATTATATGGTAGAGCTTTTTAACGGTGGAGCGTTCTTAATAGAAGGAAAAGAAATAATTAACGATGACGGGGATGCGGCGGCTAAATTGACGCGGCGCGGCGTAGACGCGTCAAAAGAGCGGGCGAGGAAGGGGACGATTTCATACGGTATTTTATCCGCGCATAATGGCGGCGATGATATTAATCTGCGCCTTAAATTTGATTCCCTTACTTCCCATGACATTACTTATGTGGGGATAATTCAGACCGCGCGAGCAAGCGGGATGGAACGTTTTCCAATGCCCTACGTGCTGACTAACTGCCACAACAGCCTGTGCGCGGTCGGGGGAACTATTAATCAGGATGATCATGTATTCGCGCTTTCCGCCGCGCAAAAATACGGCGGTATATATGTGCCGCCACACCTTGCAGTCATTCACAGTTACAACCGCGAAATGATGGCAGGTTGCGGCAAAATGATTCTTGGCTCTGACAGCCATACCCGTTACGGCGCATTGGGGACTATGGCGGTCGGCGAAGGCGGCGGAGAGCTTGCAAAACAGCTTGTCGGCAGAACTTACGATATGCCGTCCCCTCCCATAATAGGGATTTACCTTGAAGGAGAGACGGAGAGGGGAGTCGGCCCTCAGGACGTGGCGCTTGCGATTATCGGGGCGGTTTTTAAAAACGGTTATGTAAAAAACAAGGCGCTTGAATTTATCGGAGACGGCGTTGATAAAATGACAATTGATTTCCGCAACGGGATTGACGTGATGACTACGGAGACCGCCTGCTGGTCGTCAATTTGGAAAACAGACGACAAGGTAAAAACATATCTTAAAGAGCGGGGCAGGGGAGACGATTACAAAGAGCTAAAACCCGCAGTCGTCGCCTATTATGACGGTTTTATCAAGATTGATTTGTCAAAAATAGAGCCGCAAATCGCTCTTCCGTTCCATCCAAGTAACGTATACGCTATTAGAGAACTGCAAAAAAACGCAAAAGATATTTTTGCTAAAATAGAAGAAGAAAACAAAGAGACAGGCCTTAATCTGAATCTTAGCGTTAAATGCCATGACGGAGGAGTGTGGGCTGATCAGGCGATAATAGCAGGCTGTTCAGGAGGGATTTTTTCCAACATAATGGCGGCGGCGGACATTATTAAAGGACGCTCGACAGGAAAAAGCAATTTTTCCATGAGCGTGTATCCCGAAAGCCAGCCTACGTATCTTGAACTGGTGAAAAACGGCGCGGTGGAAATGTTTATGAAAGCGGGAGTCCTAGTGCGCGAAGCTTTCTGCGGCCCGTGTTTCGGCGCGGGAGACACTCCGGCAAATAACGAGCTTTCAATCCGCCACGTTACGCGCAATTTCCCCAACCGCGAAGGCTCCAAGCCAAATGACGGGCAAATCGCGTCTGTCGCCCTTATGGACGCGAGATCAATTGCAGTGACTGCGATAAATGGCGGAAAAATTACCGCAGCGACTGACATTGACGTAAAATACGGCAAATACAAGTTCTTTTTTGACAAGGGCATTTACGACAAACGCGTGTACAACGGCGTGGGAAACCCAAAACCGCAGACGGAATTAAAGTTTGGCCCCAATATCAAAGATTGGCCAAAAATGCCCGCGCTTCCTGAAAACCTCTTATTAAAAGTGGTAAGTTTTATTACCGATTCCGTTACCACTACCGACGAGCTTATCCCCTCAGGAGAAACTTCATCGTACCGTTCAAATCCGCTAAAGCTGGCAGAATTCACTCTAAGCAGAAAAGCCCCGAATTATGTTCGCCGGGCAAAAGAAGCGCAAACCCTTGAAGAGCAAAGGAGTAACGGAAAAGCGGACGGCGAACTGGAAAAAGTACTGAAAAAAATCCAGGCAATTGAAGGCTTATCAAGCGTCGGGCTTTCCGAAATGGGCATAGCAAGCGCTATTTTTGCCCGCAAGCCCGGAGACGGCTCCGCAAGAGAGCAAGCCGCTTCCTGCCAGCGCGTACTGGGAGGCGGCGCGAATTTCGCGCTTGAGTACGCGACAAAAAGGTACAGATCAAACTTAATAAACTGGGGAATACTTCCCTTCCTTATTACCGATGAAACTTCTTTCTCAAACGGCGATTATATTTTCTTCCCGAAAATCAAGTCCGCCGTTCAAGATAAAAAAGAGGCAATCACAGGCTACGTGTTAGGTGAAACCGTCAAAGAGATAAAAACCGCTTTAGGCGGACTTACGGACGCAGAGAGGCAAATACTGACAGACGGCTGTTTAATTAATTATTACGGGAAAAAATGATGTTATTCCTTATTGCCAATCCATTTCCTGAACAACAGTGAAACGCCGTAACCGCCAAAAATGGCGAAAAAACGATCTACAATATTTATAGGAATGCGTGAAAGAATGGCGGCTGCCAAAAGCGGCACATTGTTCCATAAAAGGCCAAGTTTGAAAGTATCTTCGGGAGAAACGCTCCTCGGCACTTGATTCGCGCTAAGGGTAAAATCAATGATGCCGCCCGTGATACTGACGGCAATACAATCAAGAGCTACAAGCCCAAGAAGCAACGGGGCAATGTAAACAAACGATTGCAGCGAAGGTTTTTGAAGAAAAATTTCCTCTCTCTTTTTTATTTTAATATGGAAAAAATAAACCAAAAGCATTTCAACAATTACGCATATATAAAAAAGATAACCTACCTTGGGAAAAATATTACCCAAAATATATCCGTATAAAACAAAAGAAATACAGAAGCACGTAAACGCGCCGGTCAGAAAGCCGGCGAATAGGCCTGCGCTGAAACACATGGCTATAGTAAAAACTGTATCCAGATATAAAGGGAGCCTTGCCACATTGATAACAAAATGCGAAAGCGCCGCATTACACGCGGCGGACGCTATACAGAGAACAATAATTTTCACGAGTTGAACTCTCTTCATAAATACCTTATCATGCAATAAATGCGGTTCTTATTCAAGTGTGATAAATCGCCTCATTTATCACGCAAGCTCTTAACAGTAATAACCGCCGTAATTTTACTTGCAGCAAGTTTACTTGTAGCAAGTTTACTTGCAAGTTGCGGCGAAATCCCCTCTCAACAGCCTATTTCTACTATTTCCGAAAAATGGCTTGCCATAAAAAAAGAATTTATCAACCCCACAGCCGGACTTGAAAACCGTATAGACGATTTCCGCCTTACCTTTAATAATTTTTTTTCCTCTTCGGTTGGCTCACTGTATCAGACGCACCGCCCCCAAGGGATACAATACCTTGAGGTCGTCAATTCAGCCGCAGACCGCCTTAAAACCGCCATACAAAACAACGACAATCAGGCGCTCTATTTGACGGCGGCGGAAATAGACGCAAGCCTTGACAGTTTACTGCGCATAGATAAAAGCCTGTCCAATGCCGTACAACGGAATTCTTTTTTTCTTTTTTTGTTCTTTTCCCTGTTGGTCATAACCATTATTCTTATTTTAGTGGCGCAGTACGCAAAGATTGAAAGGACGGAAAACAGAGAAAGGCAAAGCATTGCTTTTTCGCGGGAAACCATAAAAGCGCAGGAACAGGAACGTTCCCGTATAGCCCGTGAATTGCACGATACTGTCGCGCATGACATATTACAGCTTTCGATTAGGACTGAAATTATGAATAAAGAAGCTGATACGGCAAAGCGCAACCTCCTCTGCGATGAGGTTGTCAGCGGGCAAAGGGAAATAATGAAGCGGATTAGAGACATCTGCGAAAACCTTATCCCTCCCGATTTCCAGCGCCGCCGTTTGGGGGATGCGTTACAATCCCTTTGCTATAATTTCTGGCGGCGAACCAATATTGAATGTCAGATAAAAATACAGAAAGATTTTCCTTTCACAAACCGAAGCCCATATATTCCCTGCCGCGGCAGTCGGCTATAGCGCGAGAACGCCTCTGACGGTTACCGTAACCAACACGGGCAATCAGGCGACAGGAGCGCTTACGATTGGGCTGACAGGAGCAAATCCGACAAGTTTCACGCTGTCAAAACAATCAATAACAAGCATGGCGGTAAACGGCGAAGACACTTTTACCATCGTACCCCAAATAGGCCTTGCAGTTAACACTTACGCAGTTATTGTTACCGTGTCTGGGAGCAACGGCATTACAGCGACATTTAACGTTAGCTTTACGGTAAACGGCGCTGGCACAACCGTCATAAACATAGCCGCCATACAGGGCGTTACCGCCCCGGTACCCGGCGGAATTCCGGTTACAGCCATTACCGGAAACGAGCAGTACAGCGGGACGGTAACGTGGTCTCCGGCTCTCGCCAGCAACAGCAGGACGGTAAAAATTGACATGTATGATTCTTATGGAGACGGCTGGAACGGCAGCGGCGCGTTGAGAATCGTTAAAAACGGAGTTCAGCTTGCCACCGGAATAAAAGTGTCAAGCGGGTCTTCCAATACCTACACCTTCACTGTGGCGGCGGGCGATGCCGTTCAAGTGTACTGGGTTGCGGGGTTTAGTCAAAGTGAAAATTCATTCATTATGTATTACGCCGACACGCCGCCCAGCCCGGCGTTTACCTCCAGTAACAATAATAGCTGGAGCGGCAGTAACGCATTAGTCTATAAATTGCGCGGTACAATGACTAACATAGCTGGTGGTACATTGCTTGGTTCATTTACCAACGTGGAGCCTTATGCCGCCGGGACGCAATACACGGCAACCATTACCCTTACGGCAAAAACTGGCTATACCCTGCAAGGGGTGGCGGCCAACTTCTTTACGGTTGCGGGGGCGACAACGGTGGGCAATGACGCCAATTCCGGGGTTGTTACCGCAGTATTTCCAACTGCCTACGCAATCTACGGCATTACCCTTTCACAAGCCGCCCCTCATACATTCACTGCCGCGACAATCGGCTATAGCGCGCAACCGTTAACGGTTACCATAACAAACACGGGCAACCAGGCGACAGGAGCGCTTACTGTCGCGCTGGGAGGAACCGGCGCAGACAGTTTTACTCTGTCTAAAGAATCAATAACAAATATAGCGGTAAGCGGCGAAGACGCTTTTACCGTCTCGCCCATAACCGGCCTTGCCGCTAACACTTACGCCGCTACGGTTACCGTGTCGGGGAGCAACGGCATTACGGCGGCATTTAACGTGAGCTTTACGGTTAACCTCCCTTCCATTGGCGCAATAACTACGCTTACTGCCGATACATGGGCGGACGGCAATATTCCCACGTCGTCTGACGTACAGTGGTTCAAATTTACCGCTACCGCAAGCACGCAGTACATACACGTAAAATTTGGCACGCTGACTGATCTGTATGTTCAAGCGTATAACACAAGCGGCGCTACGGTTGGAAGCCGTACCGAATTATACAGTACAAGATACGTTTCCTGGAAGGTAACGGCAGGGCAGGAGTACTATATAAGTGTACAACCTTATGGGTCCAACAGCGGCACATATCAGATTACGTTCAATGCTCTGCCATTTCCGCTAGGCACAACAATAACCACGCTTACAGCCGATACATGGGCGGACCGTAATCCCACATCGTCTGACGGGTGGTTCAAGTTCACCGCTACCGCAAGCACGCAGTATATACACGTAAAATTCGGCACGCTGACTGGTATGTATGTGCATATGTATGACTCAAGCTACGCTGAGGTTGGAAGCGGGAGCAATTTAAATAATATAAATAATGGCAGTACAAAATACGTTTCCCAGACTGTAACGGTAGGACAGGAGTACTATATAGGGGTAAGTTCCGGCAGCGGCACGTACCAGATTGCGTTCAATGCCTTGCCTGCTCCACCCGGCACAACCATAACCACGCTTACCGCCAATACCTGGGAAAACGGCAATCTTCCCACATCAAGCAGCGTACAGTGGTTCAAGTTCACCGCGACCGCAAGCAGGCAGTACATACACGCCAATTTCTCCACGCTGTCTGATCTGTATGTGCAGGCGTATGACTCAAGCTACGCTGAGGTTGGAAGCGAGGCTAGGATTATTAACTACATTTCCCAGACGCTAACGACAGGGCAGGAGTACTATATAAGGGTACGACCTTACAGTTCTTCCGGCAGCGGCACATACCAGATTGCGTTCAATGCCTTACCTGTTTCCCCCAGTACAACCATAACCACGCTTACCGCCAATACATGGCAATCCGGCAATCTTCCCACATCAAGCAGTGAGCAGTGGTTCAAGTTCACCGCTACCGCAAGCACGCAGTACATACACGTAGAATTCTCCTCGCTGTCTGATCTGTATGTCCTATTGTATGACTCAAACAACGGTACTGCTGTTGGAAGCGAGACCCGTTTATCTCGCCCTACAACTAGCAGTAGAGAATCCGTTTCCAAGACGGTAACAAATAATCAGGTTTACTATATAAGGGTACAGCCTTACAACAACGCTTCTACCTACAACAGCGGCACATACCGGATTGCGTTCAATACGTCCTTGACGCCGCCGAACTAACAGTTATAGGGAAACGGTTAGTGGATAGTGGGGAATAGGGAGTGGGGAGTAGGGAGAGGGGAAATCTAATCTTGTTGACAACACGATTAGATTACAAACAAAAATCCCCACTCCCTACTTTGCCTGCTTAGCAATAATCTGCTTATCGCTTAATAACTGCCTGTCATTTGGGAACTCGTCAAGCCCTTCATTTAAAATGCGTTCCGCTTCGGCGAAGTTTTTCTTGTTCCACTCTGTGGCGAAACGGTTGTGGTAATCAGTTGCAAGATTGCCTTTGTATGTGCGTAGCGTTTGCTCCAATTCGCGGTTTGCGCCGTATTTTGAAAGGGCGTTCTCCAAGTATTTAATAGCGGCTCGCCAATCCCTCAGAGGCGGCGCGCAGAGAACCATCGCTACCTTTTGAATAGTGTAAGTTAACAATTCCGCCGCTCTTTTTTCATTTAATCTGCCGCTGTTACGCGCCTTATCAATGTCGGCGATAATTTCGTCCCCTTCGGCGCTTGTTTTAAAATTATTTGCCCTGTTTAAAATATCAGCGTCAACAATCAACGCGTCTAGTTGGGCGTAATCGGCTTCGGTTATATGCGTCTTTTGATCCTCAAGAAAATTACGCGCGTCGGATATTTTTCTATCTTTTATAAATCTTGAAATCCTGTTATTAACAGCCGCAAGAAACAACTCCTGCCAGCGGTTATTGTCGGGATAAGTTGAAGAGGCTAAAACAGCCCAGCGGATACATTCTTCCTCTCTGTTGCTTTTTAAAAGGGACGCGCCATAATTTAAAAGTCTGTCCATCAGATCTTTTCTTGGATCGATAAATAAAAATTCAGATGTTGAAACGCCGGAAGTAAGGGCGTAAGAGTCCCCTAAAAGCAACGCGGCGCGGTCAACTGCAAGGGGAACGGAAGCGGCAAAGTTATTCGATCTTTCATAATCGCCGATTCTGTTATTCAAAATTAACGAGACAAGTTCTATTTGATTTATCGTCTGCCTGTCGCGGTAATTCTGCGGCGGAACATACGCGAAGCCTGTAATTTTTCCGCTTGAGTCGTGAAACTCTTTTCTGTTTCCCGGATCAAATCCGTAAGGGTTTGTAGTTTCTACGTCAATATCCTGTCCGCCGATATGAACTATTACGAACGCGTGGTCTTTTGTCATAACTCCGCTTGTATTTAACCCCGCCGATTTGCAGAGGATGACATATAGAACGGCTGATGAGACGCAGTTGAACCTTCCGGTGGAAAGCAGGTTATCTAATCTGGTTTGGTAGAGCGAATAAGATTTTAACGTGTTTTTATGCATATAACTAAGGATAAATTCCGCCTTCTCACTGCCGGAAACTGAGGGATCAATAGCGGCGCTCAATGCGCTGACGGTTGATTTTATTTTTTCCATCCCGGACAGTGACGCGTCCCCGGATGCCCAAAGGCTTATTTCCGCGAGTTCCTGCCATGAATAACCGGATTTTTTCCCCAAAAGGTAATAATCAAGGGCTTTTGAATCAGGTTCAATGCGCGGGAAAGCGTTCTGCGCGTGAATTTTCACTGGGAAACTGAGAATTATAGCCAAAATCAATATAGGCGTAATTGACGGTTTTAAGCTCACAATTTAATATAAATGAAACAGCTAAAAAAGTATATGGCTGGGAGAGAAGATGTCTACGGTAAATATTGATCTTATTATAATAGGCGCCGGTCCCGCAGGACTTACAGCAGCACAATACGGGGCAAGGGCGAATTTAAATGTTCTTGTTATAGAACAACAGTCTGTGGGCGGGCAGGCCCTGCTTATTGACGCGCTTGAGAATTATCCGGGTAATGTCGGCGGCGAAGGCAGTGCGCCAAAAACAGGTTATGAATTTGCAATGGATTTACAACGTCAGGCTGAATCATTCGGAGCTTCATTTTTTTATGGAGAAGTAAATTCGTTGCGAAGTGACGGCGATGTTTTTACAGTCGATCTTTCAGACGGTACGACGCGAACGGCGGTAGCCGTCATTATAGCGACCGGGGCAAAACCTCGGTTACTGGATGTTCCCGGAGAAAAAGAATTTACGGGAAAGGGAGTTTCCTACTGCGCCACCTGCGACGGTAATTTTTTTAAAGGAAAGAAAATATTTGTGGCGGGGGGAGGGGATGCCGCCTGTGATGAAGCGCGCTACCTTTCCCATCTTACGGACAAGGTTGTGATGGTACACAGGCGAGACAGTTTCCGGGCGCAAAAAGCCCTTGTAAAACGGACGCTTGAAAACCCTAATATTGAAGTTCGCTTTAATACGGTAATTAAAGAAATAAAAGGCGAAAAAAAAGTAAAGTCTGTCGTGTTAGCCGACACAAAAACAGGCGAGACGCATGAAGAAGAAGCAGACGCGGTTTTTATTTTTGCCGGTACTGTTCCGCAATCTTCGCTGATTGCAGATAACAAATTAAACGTCAAACTTGATGAAAGCGGCTATATTATAACGGATCAGAAAATGGCGACTAACATTCCGGGCATATACGCCGCAGGCGACGTAAGATCAGGCGCTTTCCGCCAAGTAGTAACGGCCGCCGCTGACGGAGCTGTCGCGGCGCATAACGCATCGGAGAAGATAGATGAAAAGAAAAAATAAACCGCAGTTATTACTTTTTTCATTTTTCATTTTTCTCTTTTCTTTTTTTCCCTCTTTTTCCGCTTTTTCCCTAAACTTCAACGATTATGGCGCTCCTTCCGAGCTTGCTGCCGCTATTGAAAGCGCCATGACTGATGAACAGGCTCTGGCTCAAATTTTTATGATTGGTTGGGTCGGAGAAGAGACGAACCCTTTAATTATAGATTGGATTAATCAGAGGAATATCGGGGGGGTAAAAATATTCGGTTGGGATACTTCTGATACGCGCCGTCTTGCGCAGACTATCGGTTCTTTACAGTTGGCAAGTTTAAATACTCCTTTTCAAATTCCGCTTCTTATTGCGACCGATCAGGAGGGAGGATGGATTCGGCATATCAAGGGAAATACCAGCGATACGCCGGGAAATATGGCGATTGGCGCGTCAGGTTATCCCCGTGACGCGTATTTATCAGGTTTTTATATAGGCAGGGAACTGGCTCTTCTTGGAATCAATATGAATTTTGCCCCAACAGTCGATCTTTTTACAAACCACTCTTCAAAGCTAATAGGACCAAGGGCGTTTGGAAGCGATCCTGTAAAAGCGGGAATCTTTGGCTCGGCGTTTGTTAAAGGACAGCTTGCGGCGGGTGTTATTCCGACCGCAAAACATTATCCCGGCCACGGAGATACCGATCTTGACTCTCACGGAATATTGCCAAAAATTGAAATATCATTTGACTCCCTATGGAACAGGGAACTTGTCCCCTACAGAATACTTGCGGGCGAAGGGCTTCCCGCCGTCATGAGCGGGCATCTTTCGTTTCCTCTGACAAGGGCGGGAACCGCGCCAGCCTCGCTTTCTTCATGGTTCCTGCGCGATGTGTTACGCGACAAGATAGGTTTTAAGGGAGTTGTTATTACCGACGATTTAATGATGATAGGCGCGATAACATATATGGGCACGCTCTCCCGTACCGCTAAACAGGCTATTATCGCGGGTAACGATATTGTTATGTTTTCAAATACGCCCGCCCTATTTGATCCGGTGTGGATTTACCTGATTAATTCAATGAGAGACGAAAAAGATTTCCGCGAATATGTAAGAGCCGCAGTCCGCAGGGTATTGGAGTTAAAATTAACCTATCTGCGCGGCAATTCAAAGGTAACATATATTCCTGATTTAAAAAAAGTTGAAAAGGGATTGCCGGACGCTGAAGCTTCCGCTTATTTTATGAATCTGGCGGCGCGAAGCGTAACGATAGTAAAGCCCGTTTCCGCAGATTCGGTCTTTCCTATAACAAGGGAAAATTCCGGGCGTATTCTTTTAGCGGGAAGGTATCCGTATTTCTTTACTTACGGAAGGGCGGCGTTTCCCAACGCTATGGTTTTCCGTTATTACAATGGGGCGGAACCGGGTGAAATAGAGTATTACGCGAATAACGCGGATACGATAATTTTCTGCCTTTCAGACAATTACGATTTGTATTTACTGCGTAATTTGCAATATTTAAATAAAAAAGTAATAGTTCTCTCGGTATTAAGCCCGGCTTTCCTTGAAAGCGTCCCTTGGATTACGGGCGCGGTAGCGGTGTACAGTTACGCTTCTACGTCATTTGCCGCCGGTTTTTCGGCGATAACCGGTAAAATCCCCGCACAGGGAATCCTTCCCTATGAGTGATAGTTTTTACTGGCGTAAAATAAAAAAGAGAGATTTTAAGCTCGTTGAAAAATTATTGAAGGATAATGAAAATAATTATGTCAACGCCTGCGCGAAATTTATTGCGCGTAACGAGGTAAATACCCTAATATGGGTACTTTGTACGAAAGAAAAGATTCAGGCGTTGTTAATTAATTCTAAAAGCAACATACTGCCCGTTTTATGCGGCGTAAAAATACCCCCGTTAGATTTAAAAAAAGGTTTCCTTCCGGCAAAAAAAATTCATTCGGCGCAGGGGTTGAAAAACGATGTAATTATTTTAGAAGGCGAGTTAGGCAAGAACGGATGGAAGGCAAAAGAGATAATAGACTATGAACTTATGTCTCTTGATTCTCCCCCCAGCAATGGAAAAAATTTATCGAATTTTTCAAATCTTGTATTAAGGACGCCCGTGATGACCGATATTGACGCGATGGCTCCGTTACAGGCGGGTTATGAAAAAGAGGAAGTGCTGCCCAAAGGCTCAAGCTTCAGCCCGATTGCAAGCCGGTTAAACCTTTCCAATATAATCGCCAAAGGGCAGGTTCTGGCGGCGGAAATTGACGGGCGGCTTATAGGGAAAATAAATGTTAGCGGAGTTTCTTTTACCAGGTATCAGATAGGCGGCGTCTATGTCCACCCCTATTTTCGCGGCAAGGGAATAGGCCGCCTGATGGCGTATGAGTTTATTTCCTCCCTAATCGCTGAAGGCAGGGGAGTGACGCTCTTTGTCAGAAAGACAAATACGGCAGCCCGCAGGCTCTATTTAAGTCTTGGCTTTACCGCGATAAACGATTATAGAATTTCATACTATTGAAGCAACGCGCCCTTTTTCGGTATAATGAATTGTGGCGTACCTGTACGAAACCCATCTTCACACTTCTCCTGTCAGCAAATGCGCAATATCGCGCGGCGCTGATTATATTGCCGGTTATCAGGATAAGGGATATTCGGGAATAATGGTAACCGATCATTTTTTTAACGCGAATTGTTCGTTATCCAGAAATCTTACATGGGAAAATTGGGTAAACAGTTTTTGCCAGGGGTATGAGGACGCCCGAAATGAGGGTGAGCGCCGGGGGTTTGACGTTTTTTTTGGCTGGGAAGAGACGTTTGACGGTTGCGATGATTATCTTATTTACGGGCTTGATAAGGAATGGCTGCTTGAACATCCTGAAGCCCGCAATTGGACTAGGGGAGAGCAGTACCGCGCCGTAAGGGAATCGGGGGGATGCGTCGTTCAGGCGCACCCGTTCAGGCAGAGGGTTTACATTCCAAAGGTCGTGCTTTCCACAGGCTGCGTAGACGCGGTTGAGGTCGCCAACGGAGGGCATGACGACCCGTCTTATGACGCCCTTGCCTACCGTTATGCGAAAAAAATAGGAAAGCCCGGTACCGACGGAACCGATATACATGACGCGTCTGATATTTATTATAACGAACTTTTCGGAGTGTATGTTGAAAAAAAACTGAACAGCATTTCTGATTACGTGAATGTAATTTTGAATAACGAAATATCGGGTTTAAAAGTAAATGAAGGACGGCTTGATTATTTTGGGACGGAAACCATTAAGCTGCCATTTGAAATACGCGATGAGAATGATAAGGTTACAGGAAGGCATTGGAGGGAGTTTGTATGAATGAAAAAGTGGCCCATGTTCCCGAAAGGATAAAAGAATTAAGGGAGATTCTTGAAATAAGCTCCCTTGATATGGCAAAAGATACCGATATTCCTTTTGAGACTTACAGCAAATATGAGAACGGAGATTTGGATATACCGATCAGCGTTTTGTATACGATAGCAGGCCGCCTTGGCACGGACGTTACAGTTCTTCTTACGGGAGAAGAGGCAAGGATGGAAAGCGCCGCAGTCTGCCGCAACGGCAAGGGGGTGCAAATAGAACGTTATCCGGGATATGAGTTTTCCAGCCTTGCGTATAATTTTAGGCGCAGAACTATGGAGCCGTTGCTTGTAACCCTTGACTCTTCAAAGCCCCCCGCAGCCCAAGTGTCCCATTCGGGACAGGAGTTTAATTTTGTAATTGAAGGGCAGGTAAAAGTTACGGTTGTAAAAACCGAACATATTTTAAACCCCGGTGACTCTGTTTATTTTGACGCGCGTCTGCCCCACTCGCAAATTGCCGTGAACGGCAGGGCGCAATTTTTAACGGTAATTCAGGAATAATTTATGAACGAAATACTTTCACGCTATTTGCCGCGTATTGATTTTGACAGCTACGATGATTTTTATGAAAATTATCGTTGCAATGTGCCGGATGATTTTAATTTTGCCTACGACGTAGTGGACGAATGGGCAAGATTACAGCCGCAAAAAACAGCCCTGCTTTGGACGGACGATGCCGAGGTTGTAAAGTCTTTTACTTTTGCGGAAATAAAACGGCTTTCAGACAAAGCCGCAAACGCCATATTATCGCTAGGGGTGAAAAAAGGCGACGTGGTAAAGCTGATTTTAAAACAGCGTCCCGGCGTGTGGGTGTTAATGTGCGCCCTTTCAAAAATAGGCGCGATTTGCATCCCCGGCACATACCAGCTTACCGCTAAAGATTTGGACTACCGTTGCAATATCGCCAATGTAAAACTTTTAATTACTGTCGATGACAAGGAGCTGCTTGACAATATCGCTTTGGCGCGCCCGAACTGCCCGAATCTGGAAAAAATAGCCGTTATCGGAGAAAAGATTCCGCAGGGTTTTATTGATATGCGCTCTGTTATTCAAAAAGCGCCTGAAAATTTTATAAGAATGCCCACGTCCGCAAAAGACCCGATGTTAATTTATTTTTCATCCGGCACTGCGGGAATGCCCAAAATGGTGCTTCACAACCATAGTTTGCCATTAGGGCATATTGTTACCGCAAAATACTGGCACTGCGTGGAAGACAACTGCGTCCACCTGACGCAGACTGATTCAGGATGGGCAAAGTTTGCGTGGGGAAAGATTTACGGGCAGTGGATTTGCGGCGCGGCAATCGGCGTTTATGACACGGAAAAATTTACCCCCAAAGGTATGTTAGACGCGCTTCAGCGGTTAAAGCCCGTAACATTTTGCGCCCCCGCTACGGTATTCCGTTATCTGATTAAAGAAGACCTTTCTCATTATGATTTTAGCTTTATTCGCCACACGTCAGTGGCTGGGGAGCCGTTAAGCCCCGAAGTTTACAATAAATTTAAGGAACTGACAAAACTTGAAATTTATGAAGGGTTCGGCCAGAGTGAGACTTCGGTAATGGCGGCTGTTTTTAAGTGGTTGCCCGTAAAACCGGGGTCAATGGGAAAACCCGCGCCGCTTTTCGGCCTCAAATTGTTAGACGAAAGCGGAAAAGAATGTGACGAGGGCATTGTGGGAAACATGAGCATAACAAGCGCTGGAAAAAATATGTACGAAACCGAAGGAGCCGCCAAGGGCGCCGCAGTCGAGAATATTCCGCCCGTAATCGGCAATTCGGATTTTCCAGGCCTTTTCCGAGGGTACTGGAAAGACAGGGAAATAACTTTAAATAACTGGAACAACGGAACGTATCAAACGGGAGACATGGCTTGGAAAGACGATGACGGCTATCTGTGGTTTGTTGGGCGTAATGACGACGTGATCAAATGTTCAGGCTACCGCATCGGCCCATTTGAAGTTGAAAGCGCCCTGATGGAGCACCCCTCTGTGCTTGAGTGCGCCGTCACCGCCGCCCCCGATCCAATGCGCGGACAGGTAGTAAAAGCCACCATCGTTCTCGCGCGGGGTTACGCCGCCTCGGACGAATTAATCCGCGAACTGCAAAACCACGTCAAGCGCGTAACGGCGCCGTACAAATATCCGCGCATTATAGAGTTTACGCCCGAACTGCCAAAAACAATCAGCGGTAAAATTCAGCGTAACATGATACGGAAAAAAGATTTTAAAGACTAAAGTTACAAATAATCATTGGCGATGTTGGCGGCTTTCTCAAAATCGCCGCGCAGTATATGCATAGAGATAGCGCTGATATAATTTTTTATGGAACGCGACCACTTTTTTTGTTCAAGCTCTTTTAACGCCGCATTAGACGCAACATCATCATAATTGTCGCACGCTGTTTTTATGTCGCGCATTTTTTCGGATAAAAATACAAGATCGTTTTCAAAATTTTCCGGTAAGGGAACGTCTTCTTTTGGCTTGAGTTTTTCAATAACTTTACGCAACGCTTCCATAAAAGTCGGAGTTTCGGAAGTTATTAGTTGTATGTCTTTTGCCTGACCGGCTATTTCCAGCCTGCGCGCGAAAGCGGATGTTTCATCTTCACCCATATTGGCGAGCGCGCTCTTCATTGAATGAACGTCAATAACATATTGAGTGATATCGTCAGTTCTGCGGAATGAATTGTCAAGTATTGATTTTAATCTTGTAAGGACATTTTCAGCGTCTCGGGCGAAGATTGACCTTAATCCGGGATCGGACGCAGGATCCAGCTTTTTGACCGTGCGCTGCGTATTAGAGGACGATTTAAGCTGCGCGGCTTCAACCGCTTCAACAGGGTGCTTGTCGCGTACCAGTCTGTTAAGCGTAGCGTCCAATTCCCGCGTGTCTATCGGTTTGGAAATAACGCCGTCAAATCCGTTATCTAAAAACACCTCAGACTGTCCTACAATAGCGTTTGCCGTCAACGCTATGACAGGATTCGTATACCCCATCTCCCGTATAATTTTTACAGCTTCTATACCGTCCATTTTTGGCATAAAATGATCTAAAAATATTATGTCATAGATGGCGCCGGTTTTAATTTTATCAATCAACTCAAAACCGCTTTTTGCTGTTTCAATGGATAAACCATAAGGGGACATCAATCCTCTTGCGACATACAGGTTTGTATCAACGTCATCAACTACCAAAATCTTGCCATAGGGCATATAATCACATTCAATCTGCATCTTCTTTTCCATTCGTGACAAATCCGCATTACGGAAATCTTTTAGTTTTTCAGCCGTTTCTTTGCCTAATACGTTCTTAGAGTCTATTTTTTGCGGCAAACGCACGGTAAACGTGGAACCTTTGCCCGGTTCGCTCTTTACGTCAATAGTGCCGTCCATTATAAGGACAAGTTGTTTTGTAATACTCATCCCAAGACCTGTGCCTTCCACATTGTTGTTGATATCCATATTAAAGCGGGTAAACTCATCGAATAACTTATCCAACTGTTCCGCATCCATGCCCTGCCCCGTGTCCGCTATTATGAAAATAAGCGTTATCATCGAAGGATTTTCCTCATGATATTCGGCGGAAATCGACATGGAAATTTTACCCTTTTCAGTGTATTTAAAGGCGTTTGAAAGCAAGTTGTTTAAGATTTGCTTGATGCGCAGTTCGTCACCTAACAACCTTGATGGAATATTCTCATCAATGTCAAGGATTAACTCAATTTGTTTGCTGTCGTACAATATAACGTTAAGATGAACAGTGTCGTTTATCAGACTTGGCATGTCGTAACTGCCAATCGACAGTTCCAGTTTGCCTGACTCAATCTTTGACATGTCCAGTATGTTGTTTATAATGCCAAGCAGCAAATAACCTGAATTATTAATTTTCCCCAGAGCTTCTTTCATGTCATTGGGAATATTTTTATTTTGCAGTTGAATCTCCGTAATGCCAAGAATAGCGTTCATTGGCGTGCGTATTTCATGGCTCATCTTTGCAAGGAAGTTGCTTTTCGCGTTGTTAGCGTGAATTGCCTGTTCTTTTGCGATAATTAGCTCATTTACATCGACTGAACATTGAACATGTACAATTCTCCCGTCAGACCATTCCATATAACGGCTGGTATTGCGGTATATGCGGTTTGTTATGGGGTTGAGCATTTCCCAAACGACAATGCTATCAGGATCTTCATCATGTTTACGGCAGGGGCAAAAATCGCAAATTTTGTCTTTGTCTTTAAAGAACAATTTATAACAATACTTGCCTAAATATTCGCCTTCAATTTTAAAATGCTTCCTCATGTTATCATTAATAAATAAAACTTCGCCTGTACTGGGAATATTAACATAAATCATCGCGTCAAGGTTGTTAAGCATATTTTCCAGAAGATTAAACGATTGCGCCGATTCATTCATTTCATTAACGGCGTCTTTTAACTCGCGTAAATCCCGCACATAAGCCGCTAAAACAAAATCATCAAAGTGTTTAACGCGCACGAGGGTAATTTCGCAAGGTATTGGGTCGCCTTTCAGATTCTGGTGCATGACTTCTTTATGGAAATAACCGTCAGCAAAAGCCCTATTAAGGCTTTCAGTTATTTTTTTTGCCGATAAAATTCCGTCAGGTTGGTACTCAGGGACAAGCTCATTAAATTTTTCTATATATTCCTGTTTGTTTGATAAGCCAAATATTTTAACCATTTCATCATTGCAGTCTATAACATTGAAATTAACATCAATATAGCTTGCGCCTAACGGCATGGCGTCAAATATAACTTGTACGCGCTCATTAGCTTCGCGTATTTTAGCTAACTGTAAATTTTTGTCTATGGTATTGGTTATCATTAAGCCCAAGGATGTTAATATATGCATTTCATCATCAGAAAAGGTGCGTTCCTGCAGACAGTCGTCAATGCTGAAAAAGCCCCAGAAATTGTTTTCTACAAACATAGGAATAATAATAATGGATTTCATTCCGTATGAAGACAAAAAAAGGCGGTCGTCTTCCGGCAAGTTTGATAACGGCGCGTTAATATATTCGCCGCGCATGAATAACTCTTTCCATTTCGGCTTTAAATTATAGGAAAAGTGCGACCCCAGAGGGACTTTTACGTCGTTCTTGCCGTATTCGCTCAGCCATTCATATCGCAGGACAAAATTCAGTTCGTCGTCTATCTCCTCGTTACGCCAAATTTGAACGCGGTCAACATTAAAACAACGCCCTATAAGTTCAAAACTGTTTAACAGCGTAGCCGTAAAAGAGTTTTCATTATTGACAGATAACAAAATGTCGGCCACATTGTTTACCGTATTTAATAATTTTTCACGCTGATGGATTTTTTTCATCATCTGCTTTGACTCGCGTAAATCGCGAAGATAGGCTGTTATAATAAAATCTTTATCATGTTTAGTTCGTATAAGCGTGACTTCGCATGGTATTGGCTCCCCGTTTAATTTCTGGTGTATCCATTCAAAACTATAGTAACCTTCGTCATAAGCTTTGTTAAGAACTTCCTGCATTTTTTCTTTTGACAGTTTCCCATCCGGCTGATATTCAGGTGAAAGCAGGCGGAAATTATCGATAAGTTCCTGTTTGCTTGACATTTCAAATAATTTAACTACGCTGTCATTACAGTCAAAAAAATCCTTGCTTCTGCTGTGAATGGTCGCGCCCAAAGGCATTGTGTCAAATATAACCTGCAAGTGTTCTTCAGCAATTTTTTTATCTGTGGTAATTCTAATTAATATGACAATTATAGTTGCCGCCAGTAATGTTCCCATCGTTATAAGCCCTATTTTTATTAACAGCATGGAGACTGCCCGCGTATCGCTTTTATGCGAGATAATATTTTCCAGCACCGTCATTTTAACGCCGGTAAACAAAATGCCTATAACTTCGTTTGTTTCGAGTTTTAAAAGAGGCCGGTATAAGGTCAGATAACTATTGCCAAGAATAACGTCTTTGCCGGTGTAATCTATGCCGGACTGAATAGAAGCGTATGCCGCGCTTTCTTCTCCAAGAATAATATCTATTACCGGATTCCCTTCTGAATCAACAATAGTGGATGTTACGCAACGGTAGGTATTATTTTCCTTGATATAAACAGCCACATCTATTCCCATATCGTGCGCCAGATGTTCGATAAGATCGTGGTGGTATACGGGAGAAAAGGCAAGTTCTTGTTTATTTATATAATCGCCTTTTTCAAGGTGTACAATGCTATTATCGTTCTCCAGCATAGATTCAAAAAATAACATATCGTCTTTAAGCTTGTCTTTTTCCATGTAAACGGCGTTTTCAATGTCTATGGCTTCTTTGTTGTAGATGTAAGTAATCAGAAGGGCTATTAATGAAAGGAGAATAAAAATAACGGAGGCTCCGGCTATCTTTGAACGTCTACTCATTATAAATAGTCTCCTCAAAAAATTTATAGGTAAAGTCTAAAACGCCCGTCAAGTTGTTTTATTTGTTACAATACCCCTCTTGTTTCTTTTAATTGCTCCTGTACGGCAATAAATATTTCGATTATTTTAGGATCAAACTGTTTACCGGAGTTTGATGAAATAATCTTAACGGCTTCCTCATTAGAAAGCGGTTCCTTGTAAGGGCGTTTGGAAACAAGCGCGTCATATGCGTCAACAACGGCCATTATACGGCCATGCAGGGGAATGTCAGTTTCTTTCAGCCCATGCGGATAACCTGTTCCGTCCCAGCGCTCGTGATGATATTCGGCAAACAATTTTGCGTTATGCAAAAAATCCTTTTCGCCGGCTTGTTTTGAAATTTTGCCGATTAAGTTTGCGCCGTAAATAGGGTGGGTTTTAATTTGATTAAATTCGTTATCGTCCAGTTTTCCCGGTTTGTTTAAAATTGTTTCTAATACGTTGATTTTTCCCATATCATGCAGACGGGCGGCTGACGCGGCTTTATCAATATCCCAGCTTGAAATTTCCGCGTATATGGCGCGTTCTTTCATTGCGGCTAAGAGTATTTTGATATATGTCGCGATACGATCATTATGGCCAACAGTATATATGTCGCGTTCTTCTATTACATTCGCGATAACGGACATAAATTTGTCCTGAAGAAGTTTGACATTTTCTATACGCTCGCCGATTACATTTTCAATATCCAATTGTATTTTTATGCGGTTGAGCAGTACGAGCGCGGAAAAAGGTTTTAAGATGAAGTCCACCGCGCCTAATTCAAAACCTTTTGCCTCAATATCATCATCTGAACTGCTTGTAAGAAATATAACTGGAATATCAGCGTATAAAGGCCTGAATTTCAATATTTTTATTACTTCAAATCCGTCCATTTCGGGCATTTGAATGTCCAAAATGATCAAATCGGGAGTAATTTTTTCAAGGAATTTAAACAACCTCTCGCCGGATGACATTGTTAAAACTCTATACTGATTTTCAAGCGCTTTTTTCGCTATTGAAAGGCTGGTATCACTGTCGTCAACAATAAAAATTATTTTCATTATTCCACAATAACTATTTTGTACTTTTTTGCTTATTTTGTCAATAAAAAAAAGCAATTTATGTATTTTTAAAGAATTTTTTGTTAAACAGCATTCGTAAACGCCTTAACAGCTTTAAATTGCCCTTGTACTTCAAGAAACACTTCAACAATTTTAGGGTCGAACTGTTTGCCGGATTCCCCTGAAATTATTTTTGCCACTTCTTCGTCCGCTAATGCGTTTTTGTATGGGCGTTTTGAAATAAGCGCGTCATATGCGTCCACTAAAGCCATAATACGCCCGTGTAAAGGTATGTCAGTCTCCTTAAGCCCATAAGGATAACCGGTTCCATCCCAGTGTTCATGGTGGTATTCGGCGTATAATTTGGCATTACTCAATAATTCCACTTCTCCAGTCTGTTCTATCATCCTCTCGATTATCTTCACGCCTTCGGCGGTATGGGATTTCATCTGCTCATATTCATCTTCGTTCAATTTGCCGGGTTTGTTTAAAATCGTGTCCATTATTCTTATTTTTCCCATATCGTGCAGCCTTGAAGAAAAAATGACCTTTTCTATATCCCAACCTCGTATTTCATCGGCGTATATCCCGCGTTCTATCATCGCTTCTATAAGTATTTTTACATACGCCGCCGTTCGGTCGTTATGCCCTACAGTGTCCCTGTCACGTTCCTCTACCACGTTGGCCAAAACCGTCATAATGCCGTTTTGCAGGCGTTTGATTCTTTCAGTTCGGTCGCGGATCAAAGAGTCAATGTCAAGCTGCGTTTTAATGCGGTTGACCAGTACGGGCGTTGAAAACGGCTTTGAGATAAAGTCTACAATGCCAAGTTCAAAGCCGAAGCTTTCAATGGAGTCTTCCCTATAATTGGTCAAGAATATGACTGGAACATCCTTGTAGTAATTGTTGGATTTCAATTTTTGTATTGTTTCAAAGCCGTCCATCTCGGGCATTTCAATATCCAGCAGGATTAAATCAGGAATAAATTTTTCCAAAAGTTTAAAGAGCCTCGCGGCAGATGACATAGTTAACACCCTGTAGTGCTCTTTCAACGCTTCTTTAGCCAATAACAGGCTTGTATCGCTGTCATCAACGATAAATATTGATTTCATTATTCCACCTTGAATCGAGACACCTCGCGCATGAGAGTATTAATGCCTTCGCGGTTTTTGTTGCTTATATCATTTACTTGATGTACTGCAATGTTTATCTGATCAGCGCCTGAAGCCATCTCGTTCATGCCTGAGGATATTTCCTGCGATACTTTTTCAAGATTCTGGCTTTCACGTATAACTTCCTTGCTGCCCTCCAACATCTCCTCGCTGCCGCCCTTTACCTGCCGCGTGATTGAGTTAATATTGCCAATGCCTTCCAGAATTTGCTTGCTTCCTGTTCCCTGTTCTTCCATCGCGTTACGGATATTTTCTTCCTGGTCCGATACAGTCTTAACGCTTGAGTCAATTGCTTTAAATTTATTAAGCACGTTTTCGGTGGAAGTGGTTATCAGGTCAATGGAATTTTTTATCTTTTTCAGGACGTTGCCGATAGTCTTGGACTGTTCGCTGGAACTTTCCGCCAATTTGCGGATTTCATCGGCGACAACGGCAAAGCCTTTGCCCGCCTCGCCCGCGTGCGCGGCTTCGATAGCCGCGTTCATCGAAAGCAGGTTGGTCTGGCTGGCGATGTTTTCCATTACCGCGTTAATCTCCATAAGCCCTTCGGACTCGTGGGCTATTTCCTGAATGTCTGTCGCCACTTCCTGCAATCCGCCGTGCCCCGCTTCTGAGGCTTCTTTTAACGCTTTTACATTATCGGTATTCTTAACCAGCGTCTGCGTCACCGAACCAATATTGGCCACCATCTCTTCAATGGCTGAAGAAGCTTGAGATATATTATTGCTCTGGTTTTCCACATGACCGTTGAGTTTGTTGATGTTGTTGATAACCTGTTCCATGGTGGCGTTGGTTTCCGTAACGCTTGCGCTCTGATTTATAACGCGCCCTTTTATGCTTTGAATATTAGCCGTGATTTCGTTTACCGCAGCCGCAGTCTCCGTCATGTTGCTGGCAAGGTCATTGCCGATATTGTTCAGGCCTGTCGCCTCTCTCTTGATGACTAAAACAAGATTTTTAATTTTCTCCAAAGTTTTATTGAAGTACTTGGCAAGGTCGCCTACCTCGTCTTTGGAAGTAACGTTTATGCTCCGCGTTAAATCGCCTTCGCCCTCGGAGATGTCTTTGAGCGTTTCGGCTACCTTAACGATTGGAGCGGTAATGCTGTTCAGGGTAATGTATACAATTACCGCCGCTATTACAATGGCTATAGCCGCAATAATAATCGTAAACATGGTCATCTCTTTTACTTCTCTTAAAATGTACGATTCCGTTGACGCGATCATTACGCTCCATGTCTTACCGGAACTGCCCAACGGGAAAGACTCTATCATAATTTCTACTTCTGTCTTCAAAGCCGGCGAGTAACTTGAACAACTATAAATATCGCCGTTTTGAACGGCTTTATTGGCGTCCTGAATATTATTACCGTATATAACGTCTACATCGAGCAGTTGTTTTCCTACGCGCTCCGGCACATAACTCGCTAATATAAATCCGTTGCTTGAGTAAATTGAAATCGCCGAAATTTCTTCTCTTGTTTTTATGGTGTTATCTATCGTTGGCTGTATTGCGTCTATTACGCAAAGAGCGCCCACGCCTCCCACTACTTCGTTGGTACGCTTGTTTATGATTGGAACCATTAACCTGAAATACCATGTGTCTTTTCCGTCTATATTTCTCGCAACAGGGTGTTCGTACCTGTCTTTAGTCGCGTTGGGACCGTTTAAGTACGCCATGGCGTCGTTTACGTCGCTGGTAACTGTCGTATTTGTCTGCCCGTTTTCCTGGCGAAACGCTACGGCGTATTGCCCGGTGGGAGTTGATCCAGGCCTGCCTATCATTCTATCATCCATTCCGTCAACGGCGTTCGGTTTCCAAACGGTGTAGACCTGATATATGGTAGTTTCCGCCGCAGTAACGGACTTCATCATGCTGTCATACATATCCCGCCTTTGTGCCACCGGATCACCTTCATAATCACTCATTATGTTTGCAAGCGTGCGAATAACCCGGTAAAGCCCGTCCTCTCTTCCTTGCCAGTATGCGGCGCGTTGACTTGCAAGATTATCAATGCCTCGCTTGCTTAAAGTAATGCTTGTGCTGGAAGCCTGCTGTAATAATAATACCGCAACTACCGTTATAATGACCGCCACAATGGCTATCATAATTAGGCTAAGTTTGATTTTTATTTTCATTTTTTTCCTCTCTTTTTTTCCTTATATAATAATTTTAAAGTGCTTTTACTCAAACCGTCAAGAAAAAATAAATTATATTAATTTTGTGAATTTTGATGACATAAATAGGAAAACTATACAAAATTATATAAAAAAAGGCAACAAAACACATATACTTTTGTTTTGCCGCCCTCTTCATGATTTCCTTATCTTAGGATCACTCAACCTTGAAGCGCGAAACCTCCGTTAATAAATCGTTAATAGCTTCACGGTTCTTGGTGGTCATATCATTAACATTGTTTACGGCTAAATTTATCTGCTCCGCTCCGGTAGCCATCTCATTCATGCCTCCTGTTATTTCCTGAGTTACCCTTTCAAGGTTCTGGCTTTCTTTCATTACTTCCTGGCTTCCGTCAAGCATTTCTTCGCTGCCGCCCTTTACCTGCAAGGTTATTTCTTTCAAACCGCCTGTGCTTTGCAAAAGCTGCTTGCTTCCCTGTCCCTGCTCTTCCATCGCGTTGCGGATATTTTCTTCCTGCTGGGAAACGGTCTTAACGCCCGTGTCAATCGCCTCGAACCTTTTAAGAACGTTATCGGTGGAGCTTGTAATTTTTTTGATAGAATCCGCTATTTTTTTCAGTACCGTGCCAATCGTCTTGGACTGCTCGCTGGAGCTTTCAGCCAGTTTGCGGATTTCATCGGCGACTACGGCAAAGCCCTTGCCCGCCTCGCCGGCGTGAGCGGCTTCGATAGCGGCGTTCATCGAAAGCAGGTTGGTCTGGCTTGCGATGTTTTCCATTACCGAGTTAATTTCCAAAAGTCCCTCCGACTCGCGGGATATTTCCTGAATATCAGACGCAACTTCCTGCAATCCGGCGCGTCCTACTTCGGAGGCTTCCTTTAACGAATTTACGTTGGTCGCGTTGTTGATCAGCGTACCGGTAACGGAATTGATATTTGCCACCATTTCCTCTACGGCGGATGACGACTGGGAAATATTTTGGCTCTGTTTTTCTACTTCGCTGTTGAGTTTGTTGATATTTGCGATAACCTGTTCCATTGTAGCGTTTGTTTCGGTTACGCTGGCGCTCTGGTTAATGACTCTGCCTTTGATGCTCTGGATGTTGGAAGTAATCTCGTTGATTGCCGCAGCGGTCTCGGTCATGTTACTGGACAGGGCGGTTCCAATATCTGACAACACGCCAGCCTGTTTTTTAATAAGAAGCACCAACCCTTTAATTTTTTGAATTGTATTATTAAAGTACAATGCAAGGTCGCCTACCTCGTCTTTAGAGCCGACCGGAATGGTACGCGTTAAATCGCCTTCGCCTTCCGATATGTCCTTGAGGGTATCAGATACTTTGACGATTGGGGCGGTAGTGTTGTCCAGTACAAGGTAGATAATAACAACTGCCACTATAATGGCTATCGCCGCCATAATAATGACGAAATTTCTTAAAGCGTTGACTTCCCTAAGGATGTAAGCTTGGGTCGAACCGACCATTACAGACCATGTTGTTGGAGAAACACCTATTGGAATATTAGCTACTGCCATTACCATGTTTGATTTCAGTTCCGGGTCGAAAGCCATACCCTGCCATTCTTTCGCGTTTTTAATAGCTGTTTTGACATCGTTTAAATATTTGTCGTATTGCGTTTCCTCGTCAATTTTCTTTCCTATAAACTCAGGCAGGTAATTTGCCAAAATAAACCCGTTGTCGGAATAAATAACTATAGAAGTAACTTCATCATAATCTTTGATAGTTTGTTCTATTCTGGGTTGTATCATGGCGATATCCAACTGACATATTACGGCTCCTACTACATCATTGATGCGCTTATTGAGAATGGGGCAAGTGATTCTGACGGCATAGGTATCTTTTCCTTGATTTTTAAAAGGGGAGGGGTCGCTCATCCCGACTAATTTGGCGTTTGGTCCCGTTATCCATGCCATTGTCTCCTGAACGACGGAGCTGGCCATAACTTTTATCTCACCGGTTTCTCTTGTCAGCGTAAAAGCAAACTGTCCAGTCGCTGTTGAACCCTCCCTGCCTATGTAACGCGCGTCATTACCGTCAATGGCGTTAGGCTTCCAAATGGTGGTTAGCCGTACAAAATCGGGCATATCCTCAAAAACAGACTGTAACGTGTCTTCATACGTTTGCCGCCTAGTGTTTACGTCTATGTTTTCATAAAAATTCATTACGTATGATAATGTTTGTAACACCTCTATATAGCCGCCTATACGACCATCCCAGTACTGGGCGCGTTGCCGCGCCAGATACATTGTTTTCTGTTTGGCAAGATTCATGGTTATGTCGGATGACTTTACCAATTCAATTATGGCGATGCCTCCCGCCACGACCAACACAATGGCGATCATCATAATGCTTAATTTGATTTTGATTTTCATTAGTTACTCCTTAACCTTTCCTTTATTCTGACATTTATTGGCGTAATTTATTATCGTTACAATTATTGTCATATTATTTTTCGCGTTTGTCAAGGGAATTAGCGCAAAAACAGGGGAATTATTCGAAAAGTAGGGAGTGGGGAGTAGGGAAATTAGCAGTGAGCAGTGAGCAATGAGCAATGAGTAGTGAGCAATTAGCAATGAAAGAGTCATTGACATTTGCCTTTGTTTAGGTTTAAATTAGCTATGCTTTTCGATATAGGGTTTGTTTCTATCCGTTGGATTTGGGTTTTCCTCACAGTATTATGCGCCATTATCGAGGTGTTTACCTTAGGCCTTACAACAGTTTGGTTTGCGATTGCTGCTCTTATCATGGTTTTTCTGTCCTTCCTGCCCATACCGCTGGTTTATCAGATAATGATTTTTCTTGCCATTTCGGCAGTTTTGCTCTTTTTTACCCGCCCGATAGCTGTAAAAAAACTGAAAATTGGCAGGGAAAAGACCAATGTTGACAGTTTGGCGGGAAAACCCGCCCTTGTAACAAAAAAGATTACAGAATTTGACAGGGGAGAGGTTAAATTAAACGGTCAAATTTGGACAGCTAAAACGGAAGACGGCTCCACGTTAGATGAAGGAAGCAAATGCGAAGTAGTGCGAATCGAAGGCGTTCACGCGATTGTTAAAGCTTGCAGTAATGAAGAAAGTGATGATTCACCGTTAGATGATAAATCACCATTAACAGAAAAATAATTATAAAGGAGTATTTTATGTGGTCAATTATTTTAATATCAGCGTTTGTTTTAATCTTAATCATTTCCAATGTAAGGATTGTATCCCAATCCAACGCGTTTGTAATTGAGAGGCTTGGCGCGTACAACGACACGTGGAGCACGGGCATTCATGTAAAATTGCCGTTTCTTGACCGTATCGCGAGCAAGGTTTCGCTTAAAGAGCAGGTTGCCGATTTTGCCCCCCAGCCTGTAATTACAAAAGACAATGTTACCATGATGATCGACACCGTTATTTATATGCAGATAACGGATCCAAAACTGTTCACTTATGGCGTTATTAACCCCATGAGCGCCATTGAAAACCTTACCAGCACCACATTGCGCAATATCATAGGAGAGTTGGAGTTAGACGAAACTCTTACAAGCAGAGACATGATCAATACTCGTATGCGCACGGTACTTGACGAGGCTACCGATCCCTGGGGCATCAAGGTAAACCGCGTGGAAGTGAAAAACATCGCCCCGCCCAAGAGTATTCAGGAAGCGATGGAAAAGCAGATGAGGGCAGAACGCGAAAGAAGGGAATCAATCCTGAAAGCCGAAGGCGAAAAACAGTCCGCCATTCTTGTCGCCGAAGGCCAGAAAGCGTCCGCAATTTTGAAAGCCGAGGCGGAAAAAGCCGCAGTGATTTTGCAGGCGGAAGCCGCCAAAGAAGCCGCTATCCGCGAAGCCGAAGGAGAAGCGCAGGCAATCCTTAACGTGCAGAAAGCGACCGCCGACGGCCTAAACATGATAAAGAGCGTAAACGCGGACGATCCTCTGATTAAACTGAAAAGCCTAGAAACCCTTCAAAAAGTAGCCGACGGCCAAGCGACAAAGATTATTATTCCCTCGGAGATACAGAATTTAGCGGGGCTGGTTACTAGCGTTGCGGAGTTGGTGAAGAAGTGAGCAGTTAGCAATTAGCAGTTAGCAATTAGCAGTGAGCAATGAGATTTGTTCGTTATCTTAGCGTGAAGGTAATAAGCTGATCTTACGAACAATAACACTGCTCATTGCTCATTGCTCACTGCTCATTGCTCATTGCTCACTACCCACTATTCACTAATAACTATCTACTATATACTACTCCCATGGTAAGTATCGCGTTTACTGGCGGAGGGACGGGAGGGCATATTTACCCGGCTCTCGCGGTCGCGGCGGAATTAAAGAAACTGCTTTCTGGCCGTGAGTTTCAGTTGTTTTGGATTGGTTCCTCCGCCAAACTTGATCGCTCTCTTGTGGAAGAGGCGGGTATTAAATTTTTCCGTATCCCTTCAGGAAAATTAAGGCGTTATTTTTCACTTAGGACATTTGTTGATTTTTTTAAAGTTATCGGCGGTTTCTTTACTGCGCGTAAAATATTAAAAAAAGAAAAATGCGGTTTATTGTTTTCCAAAGGCGGTTTTGTAAGCGTGCCGCCATGCGCGGCTGCGGCGTCTTTGGGAATAAAAGTCTTTACCCATGAATCGGATTTCAGTCCGGGGCTTGCCACAAAAATTAACGCCCGTTTTTCTGCGCGTACAAAGGGAAGGATTTTTACCGCTTACGAAGAAACCGGGCGTTTTTTAAGCAAGTCCTTGCGTGATCACATAACGGTTAGCGGCAATCCGGTGCGGAACGTTTTTCATAATGCGGACGCCGCGAAGGGAAGGGCTTTTTTGGGCGTTGAAGACGGAGAGCGGATTCTTTTGGTTCTTGGCGGCAGTCAGGGGGCTGTCGAAATTAACGAACTTATCCGCGCCGTCTTGCCGGAACTGACGCAAATTTACACCGTCGTACATCAAACAGGCCCGAATCTTACATGGGACGTTCCCGCGAGCAAAAGGTACAAACCTTTTCCGTACATTAAGGATGAAATGCCCCACGTAATGGCGGCGGCGGAGCTTGTTATGGGCAGAAGCGGAGCGGGCATTTGGGAGTGGGCCGTGCTTGGAAAGCCGATGCTGTTAATCCCGTTAAGGGGAGCCGGCACAAGGGGCGACCAGGTGCAGAATGCCGAATATTTTCAAAAAGCGGGAGCCGCGCAGGTGTTAGGTGAAAAAACAACGCCGTGGGCGCTGATAAGCGCGGTTAATTCTTTTGCGCAGGACGGGGAAAAAAGAAAAAATATGTCAGCTGCTTCCGCAAAAATAGGCGAGCGGGACGGCGCTTTAATTATCGCCCGCGCTCTTGCGGATGATATTGCGCGGCTTTCGGAGGGAGACAGGTGAATTTTTCCGCCATTGATTTTGTTTTTATAGGATTAATTGCGCTCTTTATGATCCGTTGTTTTCTGAAAGGCTTTGTAAGCGAACTATTATCCATGGCGGCTATAGTACTTGGGCTTCTTGCCGCGTTGTTTTTCCATAAAAACGGCGGCGTGTTTTTAAGAAATCAATTCTGGCCTGAATTAAACGTAATTCCTGAAATTGCCGCGTTTGTTATTTTGTTTGTTATTGTTTTTTTGGTTATCAAAATAATAGAAAAAATGCTGGTCAATATAATTGACAATGTAAGCCTTTCCGGCGCCGACCGTTTTCTTGGGTTAATTTTTGGTTTGGCGGAAGGCATAGTACTGGTAAGTTTGATTCTTTTCCTGTTAAAAATACAGCCGCTTTTTGACTCAAGCTCATTGCTGGAGAATAGTTTTTTTGCGAGGCTAATACTGCCCTTAATTGCCGGCAAGGAGAAAATCATAAGTGTTTGAGAATATTATAGAACAAAGCGCGGTTCTTCAGTTACGCGATGATATTCTTTCAAAGCGAGACGCTCCCAGCATGTTGTTTTTTGGCCCGTCATGCAGTGGGAAAGGCAGCGCCGCGCTTGAGTTGGCGCGCGTTCTCTCCTGTGAAGAAAAAGCCGCGTGGGGATGCAAGTGTTCCTCATGTGAAAGGTACAAATTTTTACAGCATGATGATCTGTTGGTTTTAGGAGAACGCTCTTTTTCATCTGAAATACTTGCGTGCCAACATGCTTTTTTGCGAAATCCGTCAAAAGCAAAAACTTTATTTTTCAGGTCTTTGCGGAAATTACAGATTCGCTTTTCCCCCGTCTTGTTGGAAAATGATTCAAAAACAGCGAAAGCGGTCGCCGCGAATTTACAGTCTCTTGATGAAGGGCTTAATGAGCTTTTATTGGTTAATGCTGAAACTGTTACAGAAGCCGCCCTTAATAAACTCTGCGCTTCCCTTGTAAAAGACTCCCTTGCCCTTGAAAGCGAAGGTATTAACGGCATTCCGATAAATCACATAAGGAGCGCGTCTTACTGGTGCAGATTAGCGCCTAACGGCAAGCGCAAAACGCTGATAATAGAAAACGCTGAAACAATGAGGGACGACGCGCGTAATTCGCTCTTAAAACTCCTTGAAGAGCCTCCACCTTCCGTAAGCATTGTTCTTACCGCCCAGAGGCGCGAGGCGATAATGCAGACTATTTTATCCCGCTTGCGTCCGTACCGCTTCTTAAAACGGAGCGCGGAAAGCGAAAAAGAAGTAATTAGGAGCGTATTTAAGGAAAATTCGGAATTAACGTATCCCAATCAAAAAGGTTCGATTCTTGCCTCTTACCTTGATTCATTTCTTCCGCAGAGTACGGAAAAATTGTACCCGCTTGCCGCGTGGTTTATTGTTTCTTTTGCGCGGACGGCTTCCATTTACGCGAAGAACAAGGGGCATACTCCCGCTTTTTTAATAGCGTTAGGTGAACAATACGCGCCTGTTGCGGAAACGGCGGGGCTTGAGCGTTATTCAAAGAATAGCGCTATTGTAAAAGCGATACTTTCCAAAAGTAAAAACTTTGAAGAAGTTTCATTCTTGCGTTTTATGAATATCACTCTTGAATTAATTGGCGATTGTCTGCGCTCCTCGAATGCTCCTGAATTTATAGCGTATAACGATTTAATTAAAAAATATGTCGGTGAAGCGGTAACATCGGTTGACATACTTAATATAAACGCGGCTATTACGCTTGAAAATCTTTTATATAAATTAAAGACGGCTGCAATAAGAGGGCGTTATGGTTGATTTTTTCAGGCGCGCCTTAAAAAAAATTAACAAGCTCAACTCGGAACAGCGCAAAGAACTTTTAATTTCCGCCGTGGAAGAAATCGACCTGCTTGGAAATGTTCTTGATTCAATAGACATGGGCATTCTTGTCTGTGACAACAGGGATAATCTTGTATTGGCGAATAAATGTGCACTTAGGATGATTTCGATTAACTACATTGAAGGAGTCAAGTTAGAAGACGCCATTTTAGACGATCAATTTATTGAAACTTTCAAGGATATAATCGCCAACCGCGAAAAAATAATTGATAAAGAGATTGAAATAGATCAACAGGAGCGCAGAAGGTTATATTCCGTAAATGTTGTCCCGCTTGTTCACAACAAAAAAATTACGGGGACTCTAATTTACATAGAAGATATTACTGAGAAGCGAAGGGGGGAGGCGCGTCTTAGAAGGGCGGAAAATCTTGCGAGCCTTACCACTTTAGCCGCCGGCGTTGCCCATGAGATTAAAAATCCGCTTGGGTCAATTTCGATACATCTTCAGCTTTTGCAAAAAGCGCTGGCTAAAAAAAGTGAAGCATCAGAAAAGAAAACGGATAAATATTTTTCTGTTATTAAGGAAGAAATTGACAGGCTTAACCGCATTGTAGTAGATTTTCTGTTTGCCGTGCGCCCAATGAACCTTGAATTGCGCGAGGGCGACATCAACGAATTGCTCGCGCAAATTATGGAGTTTGTAAAGTTTGAGATGGAACAGTCAAATATAGTCTGCATGCTTGAGCTTGATGAGAATCTGCCAAAAATTTTATTTGACGAGCGGTATATGAAACAGGCTTTGCTTAATCTGATAAAAAACGCTCAGGCTGCGATGCCCAAAGGCGGGGTTTTTACCGTAGCCACAAAATTCGCCGATAATGAAATTAGAATATCTCTTTGCGATACCGGTATCGGCATAAGCAAGGAAGACCTTGCGAAAATTTTTGAACCGTATTTTACGACGAGGGAAACCGGTACGGGGCTTGGCCTTACGCAAGTTTATAAAATTATAAGGGAACATCAGGGTGAGATAACAGTGGATTCGTCCCCTGGGACAGGGGCCGAGTTTAGAATAATTCTGCCGGTACCGCAAAAGGATACTCGGCTTATTGCATATAACGGAGGAAAATAATGAAATTCCGTCTGCTGGTAATTGACGATGAAAAAAATATCCGCAACGGGCTTGCCGAATCTTTGCAGGAAGACGGCTATGATGTCGCGTGCGCTGAAAACGGCGATGATGGCTGGAATCGTTTTTGCGAAGGGGACATCGACCTTGTAATAACTGACCTTAAAATGCCGGGTTTAAGCGGCGATGAACTGTTAAAAAGAATACTCGCTCAGGCTCCAGGGTTTCCCGTCATTGTTTTAACAGGACACGGCACGGTGGAGAATGCCGTCGCTGCCATGAGGGATGGCGCTTGGGACTTTCTTACAAAGCCTGTAGATTTGGATCATCTTTCCTTAAAAGTAAAACGCGCCCTTGACAACCGTGAGCTGTTTTTTCAGCACCGCAGAATGGAAGAGGAAATTGAGCGCAAGAAACAATTTAACTCAATTATTGGCAACTCGCGCAATATGCGAGACGTTTTTGATTTGATCAATAAAGCCGCTCCCACAAAAGCGTCAATTTTAATAACTGGCGAATCCGGCGTAGGAAAGGAACTGGTAGCCGATGCGATACACGATCTTTCTCCGCGAAAAGATCAGCCGCTTGTTAAAGTGCATTGCGCCGCCCTAGCCCCCTCGTTGCTTGAAAGCGAACTTTTTGGCCATGAAAAGGGCGCGTTTACCGGCGCTGTTTCCCAGCGCAAGGGCAGGTTTGAACTTGCCTCAGGCGGGACTCTTTTTTTGGATGAGATAGGCGAGATAGACCAAAACATTCAAATAAAATTACTGCGCGTCCTACAGGAGAAAAAATTTGAAAGGGTAGGCGGGGAGCAAACAGTAGAAATTGACGTGCGGATTATTACCGCCACCAATAAAGATTTAAAGGCGGAAATAGAAAAGGGAAATTTCCGTGAAGACTTATATTTCCGCCTAAATGTGGTAAACATCAACGTCCCGCCGTTACGCGAAAGAAAAGACGACATTCCCCTGTTAGCCGCCGCTTTCCTAAAAGAGTTTGCCCTTGAAAACGGAAAAAAAATTGAAGGGATAAACGAAAAAGCCCGCGCCCGCCTGTACGGTTACGATTGGCCCGGCAATATCCGCGAATTGCGCAACTGCATGGAAAGCGCCGTCGTTATGTGCCAATCAAACGCGATTAACGTGGGCGACCTTCCCCCCGCTTTCCGCAATGCGGAGGATGACGGCTGGATTAACATTAGGCTAGGCTCGAATATGGAAGAGTGCGAGAAAATTATTATCCGCGATACTCTTTCACACTGTAAAGGAAATAAAAGCAAGACTGCGGAAACTTTGGAAATTGGCAGGAAGACGCTGCTTCGCAAACTCGCGGATTATGGGCTTGGGGGGCAGGATGAAGGGGAGTAGGGGGCGACAAATAACGCAGATAACTTTATATTATTTCCAGAAGTCCATAATCTCCATTTTCTAATTCAAGAATAGATGATTTGGCTTGTAATAATATTTTTTCTGCCGTTTTTCTGTCTATGTTTCCTACTCGCAGTAAAATTACTTTCGGCGGATAACCTTTTATTTCAAAGAGATGTAAAAAGTCAGAATCTTGGGTAATAATAGTGTATCCGTTAGCGGCGGCATAATTCCATATTTCCGTATCTTTTACAGGTTTTGGAAGTTCTGTCTTATTTACATGGACACACTCGCCAAAATATTCCGACAATACAGATGTTAAACGCCACGAGAGATTTGCGTCAAGCAACAGTTTCATGCGCAATTACCTTGGTTACTGTGTCTCTTTCCGCCGCAAAGGCAAGTGCCGCTCTAATGTGTTTTTTTTGCAATTCGGGGTAATCTGCAATTATTTCCTGCTCAGTCATTCCCCCAGAAAGCCATTGCAAAATATCTCCGACGGTTATCCTTGTTCCTTTTATACATGGTTTACCGAAGCGTATTTCAGGATCAACTACAATATGTGTCCCTAGTTCATTCATATTTATATATTATCATAATTTGAAAAAAGGGGCAATGACATCAAGACGGACATTTTATAGGTAAATTTGTAGTTTCCCATTTTATTAAGCATGCGACATAGCTTTTCGCAGAATAGTATTGAGTCTGGTTTGATAACCTTTGCCACCCTGCTTAAGCCATGCGACAATATCCGCATCTAATTTGCATGTAACGGCGACCTTAACCGGTTTGAACATTTTGCGTTGTTCCCACGGACGGAAGTTTGATAAATCAGTTGCTTCGGGAATATCGGAGTAGTCAATGTCTTCATCTTTGATGGAGTCTACCCGATCAAGGTCTTTTTTACTGACAGGGGGTAGAGTTTCAAGGGTATACCTAACTATCGCCATAATAATATCTCCTCCCATGCTTCTTGATGTTGATTTGGTTCTTATTTTCGTCAATAAGAGAGAATTTTTCTATAATGATGTCATGTTATATACAATAGATAATATTATTGAAAAAAATTTAATCAAAACAATTGATGAAATTAAGTCAGATATACGTCAAAATAAACAATAATTTCTATAAATAAA
>NZ_BDHF01000006.1:0-44463 GCF_054786115.1 Treponema sp. R80B11-R83G3
GAATTTCTGGCATGGGTTTTAATACTGGCGGGAATTTGCGTCAATCTTGTTTTTATTTTTTTAGTTCTGTATCTTTTCCGATTTATTTCATTTTGAGCCGTCGCCATCCGCGCTCTTGGGTTTGGCGTAGTTGACGGTCAAAGTTCTGCCGCGAAATTTAAGCCCTGTAAGAACGGCGATAATTTCATCGGCTTTTGTATCTTTTACCTGCACAAAAGAATAATTATCTAAAATGCGGATAACGCCAATATCTTCCCTTGCGGCTGAACTTTTCGACATTATAAGAGTGATAACTTCCCGAGGATACAGGCGGCGGTTTTTGCCGATGCTGATAAAAAGTATTTTTGATTCTTCTTCTGACAAGAGCGTCTCAACCGGCGCGGATGTTTTATTTACTTCGGAATTATTCTCCTTTGTTTTTTGTTGCTTTTCATCTTTTTGCGGGCTGTCCACAGGGCGTGGGTTATCTTTGGGACGCAGACGGTCATTGGGACGCTGGCTGCCCACTGGACGCGGGCTGCCCACTGGACGCGGGCTTGGCGTTTCTCTTTTGTCATAGTACATAAAAAGCCATGCTGCCGCCCACGAGCGCTTAAAAAGCGAAACTTCTTTTTTATAGAGTTTATGGTATTCATGCAGAAGGGCAATATCGGTATCGGTATTGAATTTTTCAAGAATTCCTTCAAGATTCCGTTTTGCTTTTTCCTTATCAAACGGCATCTCAACCTCCACCGCCACTTATTGTCTGTATTGTACCGTCAGGATTGTATTTTAATTCCGTTACTTTCAAACTGCGAAGCCATGTTACGCCGCCTGAAGGACCGCTGTCGTGGTGGAAAAGGTACCACTTGCCCTTGTATTCAGTAATTGAGTGATGGGTTGTCCAACCGACTACTGGCGTTAATATTACTCCCTGATATGTAAACGGCCCGTAGGGATTGTCGCCTGTGGCATAGCATAAAAGGTGGGTGTCGCCAGTTGAATAAGAGAAATAATATTTGCCGTTGCACTTGTGCATCCATGAAGCTTCAAAAAAACGCTTTTCTTTTTCGCCGGCTGTAATCTGCTTTCCGTCTTTGCCGAGAATGACAACGGGATGCGGCTCTTCGGCAAACTGGAGCATATCCGCGCTTAATTTTGCAACCCTTGAGCAAATCGCCGGCTCGTTATTAGCAGGGAATGTCCCGCCTGTTTCCAAAGCCTTATTGTCCTTATAGCGTTGAAGCTGGCCGCCCCAAAGTCCGCCAAAATATATGTAATATTCGCCTTTTTCTTCAAATACGCAAGGGTCGATACTGTAACTGCCTCGAATCGGATCACCCTGCGCCTTAAACGGCCCTTCTGGACGGTCTGAGACGGCGACGCCGAGGCGGAAAACGTCATTTTTATCCTTTAACGAGAAATACAGGTAATACTTGCCGTTCTTATGGGCAACATCGTTGTCCCATAATTGGCGGCCTGCCCAGGGAATATCCTTTATGTCTAAAATTACTCCATGATCCGTCACCTTTCCATTATCAGCGTCTTCCAAGGAAAAGACATGGTAATCTTTCATATCGAAGTGATCGCCATTGTCATTTTCGCCAATGCCACTTTCACGGTCGTGGGAAGGGTAGATAAACAGCTTGCCGTTAAAAAGATGGACGGCAGGGTCTGCCATATAGTCGTCAGGAAATAAATACCTCATACTTATAAAATATCAGGAAATCCTGATTTTTGCAAGTGTTGAATTGTTTTAATTAAAAAAGTATATTTCAAATTATGAATTCAATTGAACTCGCGAAAGCCTATGATCCTAAATCCTTTGAGGACCGCATCTATGCCCTATGGAAAAACTCAGGCGCTTTTGCCCCGGAGGCCGCCTCTGACATTAACGGAAAACCGTTTGTCGTGGTAATTCCGCCTCCGAATGTCACGGGCGTTCTTCACGCGGGGCACGGGCTGAATAACAGTTTGCAGGATATTATTGTCCGTTTTTACCGCATGACGGGCGTTCCCGCCCTTTGGGTTCCGGGAACAGACCACGCCGGTATCGCGACTCAAAACGTAGTGGAACGCAAGTTAAAAGAAAAGGGAAAAAGCCGCCGCGAAATCGGGCGCGAAAAGTTTCTTGAAGAGACATGGAAGGTAAAAAAAGATCACCACGCGATTATTACAAAACAGCTTGAAAAAATAGGGGCAAGCCTTGACTGGAAGCGCGAACGTTTTACTATGGACGACGGGCTTTCCCGCGCCGTGCGCGAAGTTTTTGTCACCCTTTACGAGCGCAATCTTTTATATAAAGGAAACTACCTTGTAAACTGGTGCACTTCCTGCGGAACCGCCCTCGCGGACGACGAAGTTGATCATGAGGACACAAAGGGGAAAATGTACCATATCCGCTATTATTTTTCCGGCGATAAGGAGAACTACATTGAGATTGCCACAACGCGCCCTGAAACGCTGTTAGGTGACACCGCAGTAGCAGTCCACCCCGAAGATGAGCGCTATTCCGCCCTTAAAGGCAAAACCCTTCGCCTTCCGCTGACTGAGCGGGATATTCCGCTTATTTTTGATTCTTATGTGGAGCGCGGCTTTGGAACTGGAGCGTTAAAGGTAACGCCCGCGCATGATCCAAATGACTGGGAACTGGCGAAGCGGCACAACCTTGCAATTATCAATATTCTCAACCCGGACGGAACGCTTAACGGCGAAGTTCCCAAAAAATACAGAGGGCTTTCGGTGGCAAAGGCAAGGGCAGCCGTAATAGAAGACCTCAAATCAGGCGGCTGGTATGTGAAGGACGAGCCGCTCAACCACTCGGTCGGGCATTGTTACCGCTGCCATACGGTAATAGAGCCGTTCCTCTCCGAGCAGTGGTTTGTCCGCATGAAGCCGTTAGCTGAAAAAGCGCTCGCTTCCTGGCAGAAAGGCGAAATTATTTTTTATCCAAAAAAATGGGAAAACACCTATAAACACTGGATGGAAAACATAAGGGACTGGTGCGTCAGCAGACAACTGTGGTGGGGGCATAGAATCCCGGCATGGACTTGCGCCAACTGCGGCAAGATTACAGTTTCACGTAACGACATTGATACTTGCCCCCACTGCAAGAGCAAAAACATCGAGCAAGACCCAGACGTGCTTGACACGTGGTTTTCAAGCTGGCTGTGGCCGTTCAGCACTTTGGGCTGGGAGAACGCGGATTGCAATACCGATGATTTTAAAAAGTATTACCCGACAAGCGCCCTTATCACAGCTTACGACATCATCTTTTTTTGGGTATCAAGAATGATCATGGCTGGCCTTGAGTTTACCGGCAAAGCGCCGTTCCGCGACATTTACATTCACGGGCTTGTGCGCGACAAACAGGGACGCAAGATGAGCAAGTCTCTGGGCAACGGGCTTGATCCGTTGGAGCTTGTGGACGAGTTTGGCGCTGACGCTATGAAGTTCACTCTTGCCTTTATGTGCGCCCAGGGACAGGACGTTCTTGTTGACAAAGAGTCATTTAAGATGGGGACAAAATTCGCGAATAAGGTGTGGAACGCGAGCCGTTATATATTGATGAATCTTGAAGGCCGTAATTTGCAAGAAAATCCCGCCTTAATCCCCGCTGATAAATGGATCTATTCGCGGTTAAACGACGCTGCAAAGTCTATGAGGGAAGCGTTTCTTTCCTACCGTTACAACGACGCCGCCCAAACCGCTTATGAATTTTTCTGGAATGATTTTTGCGACTGGTATGTTGAAGCGACTAAACTTTCCATGAAGGGCGGCGATGACGCTGAAAAAGACCGCTCCACGACGGTATTATTGGACGTGCTGTCCAAATCCCTGCGCCTGCTTCACCCCTTGCTCCCGTTTGTTACAGAGGAAATCTACCAAAAATTACCGGCAAATTCCAAGCCTTCGGGCGCGAAAACATTGCTAATTAACGCACAATATCCCATATATGATGAAAAGTACAGTGATTCTCTGCAAGAGAAAAATTTTGCCGCGCTTCAATCGGTTGTTGGAATGGCGCGTACTTTACGGAGCGAATGCGGCATAACGCCGGAAAAAAAACTGCGCCTGTTAATAAGATCGGGCGCTGAATTGGAAACGGTATTCAGGGAGAACGAAGCTCTGATAAAACTTTTAGCCGGGGCTGGCGAATTACAGATTGAAGCGGCAAGCGGCGCGTCAAGCGGAAGACCGGCAGGTTCTATCGGCCTTGCGGGAACAAGCTTTGAAATTTTTGTATTTGTTGCCGAGGCTGTGGATACTGCCGCGTTAAAGAAAAAATTATCGGGAGACCTTGAGCGAGACCGCAAATATATAGAAAGCATCCGCGCAAAACTCGCCAATGAACAATTTGTTAAAAACGCGCCGGGGGAACTTGTAGAAGAACAGAGAAAAAAACTGGAAGAGGCAGTCAGGCGCACGGAAAAACTTGCGGGATATTTAAGGGATTTATAAATGACAACAGAACAAATGTGGCAGATCAGCGGAATGCACCTTGCGCCGTATATTCAAGTAGCCACGCATTTAATCGGAAAATCACGCGAAGGCGGCGGTAATATGTTCCGTCATCAGATTGACACCTTGGGAATCCTTATCGACTACGGTTATGTTAATTCGGTATTGCTTAAAGCCTCCCTTGTCCACGACGTGCTTGAGGATATCCCTAACTTTAATCACAATACTTTACTTTCCATAGATTGTGACAGCCCCGCCGTTTATAACCTTGTTCTTGAAGTTACGCGCAAACACGGCGAAACAAAACCTGATTTTCTTACGCGTATAATCGAAACAGCTTCTTTTGACGCTAAAACTTTAAAAGTAGCGGATCGCATATCCAATATGATTTCCCTCGGATTTGTAAACAATCTTGCCTTTGTGGAACGCTATATAAACGAGACGGAAAAATATCTTTTCCCTCTTGCCGCTCAGGTCAATGGTAATATGCTTACAGAGCTTACAGACCTTGTAAAAATAAAACGTAAATATCTGGAAGATATTAATTACAAATGATAAAATCGTCCGTGTTATTGCCTCAGATACATTCTCCGCAAGATATAAAAAAATTAACCATCCGCGAACTAAACGCGCTGGCGCAGGAAATAAGGGATAAGATTGTTTCTACGGTTTCGAGTAACGGTGGGCATTTATCGGCGAATCTTGGAATAGTGGAGCTGACAATAGCCCTTCACCGCGTATTTGACTCCCCATCCGATAAAATTGTCTGGGACGTGGGACATCAGTGTTACGCGCATAAATTAATAACAGGCCGTTTTAACTCGTTCTCGTCCCTTCGTAAAAAAGGGGGAATCGCCGGTTTCCCAAAGCGCAGTGAAAATATTCACGACGCTTTTAATACGGGCCACGCCTCAACGTCAATTTCAGCAGCTTTGGGGCTTTTGGCCGCTGACAGAATACAGGGCGGCAATTCGCGGGCAATAGCGGTAATTGGAGACGGCGCTCTCACGGGAGGAATGGCCTACGAAGCCCTGTCACACTGCGGACATCTCGGGCTTCCGTTAATTGTAATTTTAAATGACAATAAAATGTCCATTAGCAGAAATGTCGGAGGGCTTTCAAAATATTTAAGCAGACTTTCCATGAAGGAAAAATATCAAACCTTCCGCAGAAATTTTGACGCGATGGCAAAAAAAATCCCGTTTATCGGCAACGCGTTTTTTAATCTGGTAGTCAGGCTTAAACGCGCCGTTAAAGCGGTTTTTTATATCGACAATTTTTTTGTAGACTTGGGTTTTGAGTATGTGGGGCCGATAGGCGGACACAACATTCAAACGCTTATCGGCATTTTAGAAGACGTGCGCAAATTAAACCGCCCTGTTGTAATTCACTTAATTACGCGCAAAGGCAAAGGGTATGGTTACGCGGAAGACGACCCTGACAGTTACCACGGCGTAGGTTCTTTCTCGGTTGACGGCGGAATAGAGCAGGGCAATAAGAGTAAAAAGAGTTTCACGGAAAGTTTTTCAAGATGCCTCCTTGAAGCTGCGGCAAAAGACAAACGAATTGCAGCAGTAACCGCCGCCATGAAAACAGGCACCGGCCTATCCGCCTTCGCCCGTGATTTCCCAAACCGCTTTTACGACGTGGGCATTGCCGAAGAACACGCGGTAACCTTTGCAGCCGCCCTTGCCGCGCAGGGATTGCGCCCTGTAGTGGCGGTTTATTCAACATTTATCCAACGCGCCGTAGATCAGGCGTTTCAAGACGCGGCTCTCCAAAAACTGCCCGTCATTTTCGCGCTTGACAGATCGGGTTTTGTAAGCGTGGACGGCGAAACCCATCAAGGCTTGTTTGACATCACTCTTTTTCGCAGCGCTCCCAATATGACTCTGCTCTGCCCCGCAAGCGACAATGAAATGAAACTTATGCTGGATTACGGCATAAACCTTGAAACAGGCCCAGTCATGATTCGCTACCCAAAAGCGTTATGCCCTCAGGAAACCGAAGCTTTTTCAAAACCGCTTGAAAAAGGGCGCGGGACTTGGGTTTTAAAGAGCGGGAACGCTCAAGTCTGCCTTGCTTTTACGGGAAGTCTTTACGTTGAAGTGCTTGAAGCCGCCAATATATTGAAGGATAAGGGAATTTCTGCGGATTTGTACAATCTGCGTTTTTTAAAACCAGTTGACGAAGACTATTTGGCGAATTTGATGAACAAATACAAACTAGTGACGTTTATCGAAGAGGGCATGAGGGAAGGCGGTTTCGGCGAATATGCTGCGTCCCTCGCGCTCAGGCTCTCTTGTACGGCAAAAATCGCGGTTATTGCCGCAGAAAACGCTTTTTTTGAGGAAGACAGGGCGTTGGGAACCAGAGAAGAGTTGCTTGCGGAAAACGGGCTTGACGGTAAAGGAATAGCGGAAACAATATTGAAAACCAATGAACAGTGAGCAATGAGCAGTGAGCAATGAGCAATGAGCAATGAGCAATGAGCAGTGAGCAATTAGCAGTGAGCAATGAGCGAAGTTAGCAAGCATAGCGTCTTGCCAAGATGCCGCGCCCCCAAACAACGAAATTGCTCATTGCTAATTGAAATAACAACCCTATTCCCCCTTCGTGATCTTTGTTCCTTAGTGATCTTCGTGTGAACTTTCTCGAATATTTGCCTAAATTAACGATTGTCGATTCTGGCAAATTGTTGTATAAATAAAGATAACAAATGAATTGGTTTCAATGGCTTCTTTCCATATATGAGCATATCCGCCCCGTACTGGATATAGTGCTTCTCGCCTTCATTCTGTACAAGGGTTACGAATTGCTGGAAAAAACTCAGGCACTTCCTCTGGTTAAGGGGACAGGTTTTCTATTTTTGGTTTACGGCATAGCATGGTTTCTTAACCTTACAACTTTGCGCTGGGCGCTTACAATAATTGCCCCCGGCCTTTTTATCGCGATTGCAATCGTATTCCAGCCTGAGCTTAGAAAAATAGTTTTGCGCCTCGGTCAGACGGAATTTTTCAAACCCAACGCTATCGCGAATATCGGAAAACTTGACGCGGTTGTAACCGCCGCGGAACTTCTCTCTGAAAAAAGAAGGGGGATGTTAGTTGTTTTTCCGCGAAAGATAAATTTAAAAAACATTATTGATACCGGAACAAGAATCAACGCGGAAATTTCATCAAGCTTAATCGTGGCTATTTTTGAATTTGACGGCCCCCTGCATGACGGGGCGCTGGTTGTCTACGGCGGAAAAATAATCTCCGCCGGATGTTTTCTGCCGCTTTCTGAAAGGCAGGATATACGCAAAAATTTCGGCACGCGGCACAGGGCGAGCCTCGGCATGGCGGAACAATCAGACGCGGTAGTGCTTATCGTGTCCGAAGAAACGGGGGCTATTTCCCTCGCTTACGATTCAAAACTTTATTACGATTTATCTTCCGCGGAGGTTACGCGCAAATTAATGGAACTGCTCGACAAGGGAAGCAGAAAAGAAGCGGCGCAGAAAGATAATCCTAAAGAGGAAATGGAGGTTTTTGTTGAATAGAGCCGGGCTTTTTGCAAAAATAACGGAAAAATGGCCTGTTAAAGTTCTCTCTTTGGCGGCGGCGGTTATTATTTCAATCTTTTACAGAATGAACAATCTGGAAACCCGTTTTTTCACGGTGCCGCTGTTAGTTGAATCAAATGACGCCCTAATACCGGTAAATTCTTTCGCGACCTCGGTAAGAGTATCCGTTCGTGGAGAACCCGAAGGAATTCAGCCGATACTTGCGGAAGACATAGAAGCCTATATCGATCTTGCAAGATATTCTAACGAAGGAAATTACAGGGTGCCGGTTCAAATCCGCAAAAAAGGCGGCGCTCTCGGAGTCGAACCTTTGGAAATATCCGTTCTTCCGATAGAAATCCCGCTCCTTCTTGAACAAAAAGTAACACGTAACGTCAGCGTATTTCCCGTATTAAGCGGAACAGTCGCCGAAGGTTACGAGCTTGCCAACCAATCGCTAATCCCGTCAAGCGTAATTGTCGAGGGCCCACGTTCAATACTTGACGGCCATATCGAATTTAACACTGAAACAATCAATCTTGACGGGCGGTATAACGATTTTACCGTCATGGTTAACATAAAAAATGATAATCCTATGCTGTCTATTTACGGAAGCAATTTGCTGGAATTTAGGGGAGCAATCAGCCGTATAGCGCGAGAAAGAAGGGCGGAAAATCAGGCGGAAAGCGCAAGCGGCGTTTTAACAAACGGCGCTTTAACAAGCGACGCTTTAACAGGCGGCGAAGAATGATTACGGGAATCGGCGTTGATATAGTTGAAGTTAAACGCATGGAGCGCTGGCTTGGCAACTCAGCGCTCCTTAACAGGTATTTTCATCAGGAGGAGCTTTCCCTCGCGCTTTCCAGAAAAAACAGCGCGGCTCAATCATTAGCCGCGAGATTCGCGGCGAAAGAAGCGTTTGGCAAGGCTCTTGGAAGCGGGCTTGCAGAAATTGAATTAAAAGATATTATTGTAATTAATAACGATAAGGGAAAGCCGGATATTAAATTAACCGGCACCGCGCAAAAAGCGTTTGAAAAATCAGGCGCGGACAGGACGCATATTTCCCTTACCCATGAAAGAGAGAATGCGGTTGCCATGATCGTTTTGGAGAGGGCGTAAAAATGGTAAGAAAAAAGAAAGTCGAAGATGAAGATAAAGAATTAAAACTGACTTATCTGTCAAAAAAAGAATATACATGCCCCGCGTGCGGCGCGATATTCCGTAAAGAAGAGCTTTTCTCGGGCGGCGGAAGATTGATAGCGGGAAAACTTACGGAGGAGCTTCACAGGCTTTACGAACCTTCAAAAAAATACGGGGTGATTTTCCCACTTGTATACGAGTCAATCGTCTGCCCTGAATGCTGGTTCTCATCCATGGAAGCGGACTTTCTGTCACTGCCAAAAGAAAACGCGAGAAAGGTAAAAGACGACGTGGAAAAGCGAATGAAAGAAACCCAGCTTGTTTTTCCAAATATTGAATTTCATGAAAACAGAACATTGATGGACGGGGCGGCTTCCTTATATCTTACATTACGCTGTTATGACTATTACAACAAATCGACTTCCCCTACAATTAAACAGGGGCTTGCGGCAATACGATGCGCGTGGCTTTTAGACGAGCTTAACGCCAAATTCCCCGACCAGCATTATGACTGGCTTGGCACTCTTTTCAGAAAAAAGGCGCAGTACCTTTACAACGAGGCCCTTTCCCGCGAGCAGAGCGGCAGGGAAACTCTTTCAGGAATGAAAGCTTTCGGTCCTGACACGGATAAAAATTATTCTTACGAAGGAATGTTGTATATGTGCGCCTACCTTCGTTATAAATTCGGCCCCGCCCATAACGATGAAGAGAGAAAAACATCTCTTGAAGACGCGCGCAGAACAATCGCAAAACTATTCGGCATGGGCAAAGCGTCTAAAGACAAACCGGGCGCGTTTCTTGAACTGGCTAGAAAACTCTACGACACGATCAATCAGGAACTTTCCGTAAACGAATGATATGGAAAGGAATATCAAGCTTACCATCGCTTATGACGGAACTGATTTTTGCGGCTGGCAGCGGCAGAATGGGGCTGTCCAAAAAGAAAATTTCTACCACGAACCACACGAACTAGTACCTTCGGTACATGCACGAACAACGACAAGATATGTGCAAAAAGTTCGTGATGTTCGTGTGGTTCGTGGTAAAATTCAAACTTATCGGACAGCTACATACAGAACTGTGCAGGGAGTCATAGAAGACGCGCTTGAAAAAATGCACGGCCATCCTGTAAATCTGACAGGCTCAGGCAGAACTGATTCAGGCGTTCACGCTCTTGGGCAGGCGGCAAATTTTTACACGGATATCGAAAACATTCCAGCCGATCGATTCACTCCCGCGCTGAACTCTTCACTGCCGAAGGACGTAAGAGTGCTTGAATCCTGCGAAACAGACGGTGAATTTCACGCCCGCTTCAGCGCAAAGGCGCGGCTTTACCGTTACCAATTTATCTGCCGCCCTCTTCTGCCGCATGAAAGCAGGTATAACCTGCAACTGCGTCGTTTCCCGCGCCTTGAACTCCTTAACGCATACGGAAGGCTTCTCCTTGGAGAAACAGACTGCTCAATTTTCGCGGGCGCGGGAGACGCAAGCGCCTCAAAAAACCGTTATGTTTACAGGGCGTATTTTTACGCGGAAAGAGACTCCCTTATTTTTGAAATCTGCGCCAACGCATTCCTTCGCAACATGGTCCGCTCCGTAGCCGGCACATTCCTTCACTACGAAGAAACCTCCACGCCGCCAGAAAAACTGCGCGAAATCATCGCCGCCGGGGACCGTTCCCTAGCCGGCCCCACCCTGCCTCCACAGGGGCTATTCCTGTGGCAAGTGGAGTATTAGTTCTAAAGACCTCACACAAAGGAAGAAAATATAGGGAGTAGGGACTAGGGAGTAGGGAGTGGGGTTTTTGTCCGTTATCTTATCGTGAAGCCCACGCGACAAACCCCACTCCTCATTCCCTACTCCCCACTCCCTCTTCTTTGTGTTCTTTGTGTGATCTCTTCAGAAAAAAATTTAAAAAACCTATTGACAAGTTTTTAAAAAATCCCCATTGTTCACATAGACGAAAAATCTGGACGGCACTGGATGATGCCGCGCCGTGAAGCCCGGCGCATTGCTCCTGAAGGGAGGCTGGAAGGAATATATTGATAGGTAGCAATGTTGTCATCAACGGGATTTGCAAATCCTTTGATGATTTCGTAGTGCTCAATAATGTGAGCCTTGAAATTAAAAAGGGAGAATTTTTTTCCCTGCTGGGACCGTCGGGATGCGGAAAGACTACGCTGTTGCGCATCATTGCCGGTTTTGAACATCCCGATGAAGGGACGCTAACCTTGGACGGAAACAATGTGCTTTCCCTGCCCCCAAACAAGCGCCATACAAATACCGTATTCCAAAATTACGCTTTATTTCCCCACCTTACAGTTTTTGAAAATGTCGCGTTCTCGCCCCGGTTAAAAAAACTTCCTGAATCGGAAATTAAATCTAAAGTTGAACAATACTTAAATCTTGTGCGTCTTGAAGGACACGCCGATAAAAAACCCAACCAGCTTTCGGGCGGACAAAAACAAAGGGTGGCTATCGCGCGCGCGCTAATAAATGAACCGCGAGTGTTGTTGCTTGACGAGCCTCTTTCCGCCCTTGACGCGAAACTGCGCCAGCACATGCTGATAGAGCTTGACCGCATCCATGATGAAATCGGCATAACGTTCATCTATGTAACGCACGATCAGCAGGAAGCGCTTTCGGTCTCAGACCGCCTTGCGGTTATGAACAAGGGCGATATTCTGCAAATCGGCACGCCCCATGAAATTTACGAAAGCCCCTCCACTGATTTTGTCGCCCATTTTATTGGGGAAACCAATCTTTTTGACGGCGTTATTACAAGCGTGGAAAAAGTAAAAATTAACGATAGTAGCGATGAAACGGAATATTTGGCGGAAGTGGAAATCCCCGAGTTAGGCAAAATTAAAGTGACAGACGTAGACGAAGTAAAAATCGGGCAGCATGTAAGTTTTACAATAAGGCCTGAAAAAATTGTCATTACAAAAGAAATGCCGACTACAAAACGTTCTTATATAAACCATTTGCAAGGAACAGTTGACGAACCTATTTATTCCGGTTTTCAGACAAAGTTCTATGTTAAGGTGCAGGACAAAACCCTTATCCGCGTGATAAAACAACACGCTAATTATTCAGACGAAGGGCCAGATATCCGCTGGAAGGATTCAGTCTTTCTCTCATGGAGCGCCGTTGACGGCTACATAGTCGAGGTGAAAAGTTGAACCTCAAGGCCAAGAATTACGGCCCGCTCTACTCCGCCCCAATGGCGGTTTGGTTCACTATCTTTTTCCTCGCGCCCATTCTCATCATCGTTCTTTACAGTTTTTTAAAAAAAGGATTATACGGCGGCGTAGAAAAATATCTGTCTCTTGAAGCTTACCGCTATCTTAAAGACCCGGTATTTTTAAGCATTACCTTGCGTACAATTATTACTTCATTAATTGCAACCGTTATTACAATTTTAATAGCGCTTCCCTGCGGCTACTGCATGGCAAGAAGCAAACATCAAACCTTGCTTTTGCTCCTTATCATCATCCCATTCTGGACAAACTTTCTTATCAGGGTATTCGCGTGGATGACTATTCTTGGAAACAACGGTTTTCTTAATGAAATGCTGGCGCGGTTTAAAATAGTTAAAGATTATATACCGTTCCTTTACAACCAAAAAGCCGTTATCCTTGTGTTAGTTTACATGTACCTGCCCTACGCCATTCTGCCTTTGTTTTCTACAATAGATAAATTTGATTTCTCTCTTTTGGAAGCTGCGCGTGATCTTGGCGCTAACAAACTTACGTCGATGATAAAAATACTGCTTCCCAATATCAGGGGCGGAATGTTTACAGCGGTGCTTTTTACATTCATCCCGATTTTCGGCGCTTATGCGGTACCGCTCCTTGTTGGCGGCATGGATTCATACATGCTTGGAAACATAATAGCCGACCAGCTTTTAAAATCGCGTAACTGGCCCCGCGCCGCCGCGATTTCCATGGTGTTAACGGTAGTAACCACTATCGGCGTCGTATGGATGATGTATATACAGAAAAAAGACGCGTCAAAAACAGCCGAAGCTAAAGCGCATAAAACGGCTGCGGAGGGGGTGTAATTTGGGTCAAAGCATAGCGGCTAGAATTATCACTTCTTTAAGATCGCCAAAAAATCAAGGTGAGGCGGCAAGGCACGCGAAACGCGCTTATAGACAGCGTTTTTCAATGTCACAGACCGTATTTTTGGTTACCATTATTTTTCTGTTTCTGCCGCTTTTCGTCCTTGTAGTTTATTCATTTAACGCTTCTACAAGCATGAATTGGACTGGGTTTTCCCTGAGGTGGTACGAAAAACTTTTAGGCTCACGTGAATTGTGGAGGGCTTTAAGAAACAGCCTAATTATCGCAGTCTCTTCGGCGGCTACTGCGACGGTAATAGGAACCATAGGCGCGATAGGAATTAACTGGTACAGATTTAAAATGCGCGGCTATGTTCAAACAATTTCATTTCTTCCAATGATTCTGCCCGAAATTATCATCGGCGTTTCGCTTTCTATTTTTTTCGCAGGCATCGGCATTCCGCTCGGGCTTTTCACTATTTTTGTCGCGCATACAACTTTTAACCTTCCGTTTGTATTTTTAATGGTAATGGCGCGGCTTGATGAATTTGACTTTTCAATAATAGAAGCCGCAGCCGATCTTGGCGCAAGCGAAAAACAAACTCTGTTTAAGGTAACTCTTCCAATATGTATGCCGGGCATTATTTCCGGGCTTCTTACGGCAATTACATTATCGCTGGAAGACTTTGTAATCACATTCTTTGTCGCCGGCCCCGGCTCTTCCACTCTGCCGATTTTTATATATTCGGCTATTACAAGAAAAGGAGGCGTTACGCCATTAATAAGCGCGCTTTCCGTCGTGATGATATTAGGCACCGTACTTCTTTGCGTTATGCTTAGAAAATTTTTAAAGTACATTGCCGCCAAATGAGTAATGGCTTCGTTGAAGCAAGTCTCGTTGAGACTTAAAAAATATTTTTTTATGGAGGATTTTTATGGAGGAAAAGATGGAACTACCCAATTCGGACGCGGTCTCTAGTCAGACTCAAGGAGGCTTACGTTCAAAACAAGAGAAACGTACTGTACGCAGCTTAGCTGCGGCATGCATATTGGGTCTGATTGTTTTTTTGGCGGGAAGCTGTGAGAAAAAGCAAAAGCTTTACATTTACAACTGGACTTACTACACGCCGGATTCCGTGATTGAAAAGTTTGAGAAAGAGTTCAATGTCAGGGTTATTTACGACGAGTTTGCATCTAACGAAGACATGTACGCGAAACTTAAATCAGGAGGCACCGGTTATGATATTGTTTTCCCGTCGGCGGATTATACGTCAATAATGATACAACAAAATATGCTTGAAAAAATAGATAAATCGTTAATTCCGAATCTTGTTAACATAGATCCGTTTGTTCTTATAAACGCCAAGTATGATTCAAATATGGAATACTCCGTTCCCTATTATTTTGGAGCGGCCGGCGTATGCGTAAATACGGAAAAGGTTCCCAATTATGAAAAAAGCTGGTCAATCTTCGCAAGGGAAGACCTGCGCGGCCGCATGACAATGTTAGACGACATGCGCGAAGTAATGGGGGATGCCCTTGCCTTTTGCGGCTATTCGGTGAACACTACGGATAAGGCGCTGATAGCGAGAGCAAGGGACCTTATCAACAATTCATGGAAACCGAATCTTGTAAAATTTGACGCGGACGCGTTCGGTAAAGGTTTTGCAAACGGGGAGTTCTGGGTAGTTCAAGGGTATCCTGAAGTAGTATTTGAAGAAATTGCCGAAGATGAAAAGATGCTGGCAAACACCGTATTTTTCTTTCCAAGGGAAGGAGGCCCCGCGTATATCGACAGCATGTGCATATTAAAGGGATCAAAGAACATAAAGCTTGCGCATCAATTTATCAACTTTATTCACAAGCCGGAAATTTACGCCGAGTTTGCGGATGAGTTTGGTTTTCCCGCGACGGCAAACGTGCCTGCCCGCAAGTTAAAAAAAGGAACTCCGATGTACGAGGCGGAGGATCTGCTAAATGTGGAAATCAAGTTTGATCTTGGTGACAATTTAGACCTCTACAATGACGCATGGTTTAACTCCATAAGAGCTGGTGAATAACAATCTGGAGGGGTCCAAAAATAAAAATTTCTACCACGAACCACACTAACCAATACGAACAACGACAATATATGTGTAAAAAGTTTGTGTGGTTCGTGGTAAAATTATATTGGACAGCCTTTTTTAGGAGGTGATGATGGGGAAAAAAAGTATCCTGCATCTTTCGGTTTTGGCGGCGCTGTTGCCTGCCATTTTATCCTGTAATTCAAAAGAAAAATTGTATATTTATAACTGGACATATTATACGCCTGAGTCAGTAATAGAAAAATTTGAAAACGAATACAATTGCAGAATCATTTACGATGAGTTTGCGTCTAACGAAGATATGTACGCCAAGTTAAGGGCGAACAAGGGCAAACGCGGCGGTTACGACGTGGTATTTCCTTCTAAAGATTATGTTCCGATAATGATCCGGCAGGGAATGTTGGAAAAATTAGATCATTCAAAATTATTTAACCTAAAAAATATAGATCCGGAAACGCTTAAAAGGGCAAGTTACGACCCGGACATGGAATATTCAGTACCTTATTTTTACGGCGCGGGCGGCATTGTCGTCAACACGTCAAGAGTTCCAGATTATGAAGAAAGCTGGTCAATATTCGCCAGAGAAGACCTAAAAGGCCGCATGACGATGTTAGACGACATGAGGGAAGTGATGGGCGGCGCTCTCGCGTTTCTTGGGTACTCCGTCAATTCAATAAATCCGGCTCAAGTGAACGAGGCAAAAGACCTTGTAAACAATTCATGGAAACCGAACCTTGTAAAATTTGACGCTGAATCCTTTGCCAAAGGTTACGCGAATGGGGATTTTTGGGTAGTCCACGCCTTTCCTGAAGCCGTCTATGAAGAAATCGCCGACTTTCCACAGTTAATGGAAGCGACTGTTTTCTTTATTCCCAAAGAAGGCGGCCCGTCTTTTATCGACAATATGTGCATTTTAAAGGGAGCTAGAAATATCAACCTCGCCCATAAATTTATCGACTTTATCCACAGGCCGGAAATCTACGCCGAGTTTGCCGATACTTTCGGCCTTCCCGCTACGGTAAACGTCCCGGCGCGTAGTTTAAAAAAGGGCGTTTCCTTGTATTCCGAGACTGATCTGCTCTCTACGCAACTTGTGGAGGATTTAGGGGAGTCTTTGGAACTTTATACAGAGGCGTGGTTTAATTCGATTCGTATCGGGGATTGAGATGAACAAAGAACTTATCATATCGCAAGCTCAAATTGAAAAACGGATTTTTACGATTCGTGGATTACAGGTAATGATTGACCGTGATCTTGCGGAAATGTATAAAGTAGAAACTAAAGTATTAAATCAGGCTGTAAAGAGAAATATAGAACGGTTTCCTGAGGAATATAGGTTTCAATTAACCGAGAAAGAAACAGAAGATTTAATTATAGTCTGTAATCGGCTTGGCCACATGGGGTTGTCAAAAAATACGCCTATGGATTCAAGGTCACAAATTGTGACCTTGAACAACAAACGGGGACAAAACATCAAATATCTGCCGTATGTTTTTACCGAACAGGGCGTAGCTATGCTTTCTGCCGTTTTGCGAAGCGAAATGGCAATTAAGGTAAGCATTCAGATTATAAATGCTTTTGTACAATTACGGAAAATAGTACAAAACAATCAATTTATTTATTCACGATTGGATAAAATTGAACAAAAACAGCTTGAAACTGATCAAAAGTTTGAACGAGTTTTTAACGCTCTTGAAAACAAAGGTGCGATACCCGATCAGGGCGTGTTCTTTGCTGGGCAAGTATTTGACGCATACGAACTTACCTCAAAAATTATTCGTTCCGCCAATAAAAGCATTGTGTTGATTGACAATTATATTGATGAAACAACTCTTATTCATCTATCAAAAAAGAAAAAAATATAAAAGTGTTACTGCTTACAAAAAATACAAGCAAACAATTGTATTTGGACATTCAAAAAGCTAATGAACAATACGGCGGTTTTGACTTAAAACAGTTTACTCAAAGTCATGATCGTTTTTTAATAATTGATGACGGTAAGGAAGTGTATCATCTGGGCGCTTCATTGAAAGATTTAGGCAAAAAATGGTTTGCCTTTTCCAAGTTGGATAAAAGTTCCGTAGAAAGTATCATTAACGCTATTTCGGGGTTGATATGAAATTCGACAACAATATAAAAAGTGGCTAACAGAACTGAAAATTTTTATTTTTAGGCATTATCATAATACTTGGTTTAATAGCAGAAACCGATTGACAGACACCTTGCGTGTCCTGTTTCACAGCCGCCTGACCGCTAAAACACATCAAAAAAGTACCACCGTAAACAATCTGAAAAGGTTTTAATCGCAAAAATTTTCACACTAAGAACACGAAGGGACAAAGATCACAAAGAAGAAAAAGAAGGCACACCGCTCTCCAGAGTGTACCATGTAAGACATGATACACTACAAAAAAGCGGTAACAGATACATTGCGTACACTATTTATCAGCGACACTTGCCACCCTTTGGATGGTTTTCTTTTTTGGTGACAAGCACTCGGCATGTACAACACTTGCTCTAAAATTGAAAGCGAAGTCCTGCAAAAACTTTGTCATTCTTTGCCGAATAACCAAAATTAACATGTTGCAATAAATTCAATACAGGGTTAGAAGTTATTCTGTCATTTAACTCACCCTGCATTGAGGTCAATCTTATACCATCATCGGGGGTATCTGTTTCAGCAACATCAGCAATAAGTAATATCAAACTAAGTGTACAGACAACAAGACCAACAACTCCAATAACGATCCATGTAGTTGCTTCTTCCTCAACATCATCGTCCGCCCATGCAACCATATTGAATAGCATAATAAAGATAAGAAAAAACGCGATTTTCTTTGTCATACAAACTCCTTATGTATTAAAATTGGAAACGAAATCCTGCAAAGACCTTGTCATTCTTTGCCGAATAACCAAAATTAACGTGTTGCAATAAATTCAATACAGGGCTAGAAGTTATTCTGTCATTTAACTCACTTTGCATTGAAGACAATCTTATACCATCATCTGGAGCATCAGCTTCAGCATATGACGGAAATGCAATAGCGATAATTATAGCTATAAAAAGCAATCCTCCCACTATTCCCCATAATATACCTTCGGTTTCTTCGCTTAGCCCACCATCTTCTGCCTCTGCCCATACAACCATATTGGAGAGCAGAACTAAGATAAGTACAAAAGCAATTTTCTTTGACATAAAAAATCTCCTCCGTGTTTAATGTCCACCGACATTTATTAACAAGCCCATACGGGTTGTTTTTCTGAAAGGGGCAAAAGCGGTAGCAGATACTATTGCGCCCTCACATTGCCCACTATTCTCTTTATACTATATTAACAGCGATATTGTCAACGATTTTAACAAATAATAAATAGCAAATATTGTCTTGTTATGCAAGAAGTTTATTTCCCCTATCATATACTTATATTTATGCAGAAGAAGCCCACGGAAATACGGGTAACACTTGCCTCGAACATTAGGAAAAGGCGCAAATTACTTGGCCTATCACAAGAAGCACTGGCGGAAATGGCGGGAATTTCCTCAACAATGGTCAGAGATATAGAAACCTGCCGTACATGGATTAGCGACACCACCATAACCAACCTCGCCACTGCCTTGAAAACAGACATTTTTTGCTTTTTTATGGCAGAAGATCCCAATGAGAGTGTAAATAACCAGACGGTATTTCTTGAATTAACCAGAGCCCTCAAAAAAATCAGGAAAGGGTTCGATTATTCCGCTGAAAGCGTCCTAAAAATATGGCGGGAGAAAGCAAAAACGCCCCAAAAGCCATAGCAAAGTGTCTGTTATCTCAAAATTGAAATGTCGAAGGTGTGAACCACTAAATAAAGAGAGAGAATCACTAATCACATTGTAAATGAAGGTAATGCCGTTCTTGGGAAATACTAATAGCGCTAGAAGATGTATGCCGAATAAATACTTGAGTGCAGTCAGGGCAGGCAGCGTGTGGTAAAAACATTTTCTGTGGGTTCCCTGCAGGAGAGACTTTGGAATAAAACAAAGAAAAATCAGAAAATAATGTCCGATATTAGGCTTTACATTATTTCCGGTTTTTGGTATATTCTTGGTATCTGCCAAAAACGGCGGATGCCAAAAAATGCGGCGTTTAAAGCCGTTTATTTACGCCCCACAAGGGCTTTTTTAAGGAAGGATAATATGTCACGGACTTGTGATATTTGCGGAAAACATACAGTAACCGGCAATAAAGTGAGCCATGCCAAAAACCGCACCCGCAGGACATGGAAACCCAATCTTGTAAACGTAAAGACCGAAATAGGCGGCACTACGACAAAACTTAAAGTCTGCACAAGGTGCCTAAAAAGCGACTATATCACTAAAAAAGTCTAGTCCTGTCCCATGGCGGATCCCGAACTGGTACAAACGCTGGATTATATCCTCAATAAAAGTGACGCTGTTTCTATTGAAGTGCTGGCGGAAGCGGTTGTCCGCAGACGCCGCGATTTAATGGTTTTTAACACGGTTGGTGATATACCCGATCCGCAAAGAATGTCTAAGGAAATTACTGAAAAAATTAACGCCGGAATCGGCGGCGGCATTGAGACTATGAATAAATCCGTTCAGGAAATGATTTTAAAAATATTGAAAGAACACGCCCCCGAACTTAACGACAAGCAGAGAAACGAATTATGTAAGGCATGGATGCCGGACGGAGTCGGAAAAAACAGCCCTGCCAGCGCACTACCGCCAGACGTAATCCTTTCCATGATCGAACAATTTGTCTCTTTCTCTCACGGCGAAATGAAAGAATCAGTAGATAAAAGCCTCCGCGATGAAATGGGCGCATGGCCGGAGCGTTACTGGAACAGCTTCCCCCCCGTAGTACGGCAGATAATTACAGACTACCTAAAAGATAAAACAACAGAAAAAGAATTTAAAAGTAAAATTTGCATCGCATTGGGTCTTTAAAATATTTTCCCCAACCAATTCAATGGCTGTTTAAAAAATCCCCATCCAATGGCAATTTACAAAATTTTTTCCCTATCCCCCAATGGCGGTTTACGACGTTCTGCCGAAGGCAGAATGTAGGGCGTCTGCGCCGCCAGGCGCAAAAGACGCCCGTAAACCGCTACGTTAAGCGACGTTTTAATGTCGCTTAACGTGTGAATAAACGCCGTTTTAATGGCGTTTATTCACTAATACTTGAACTCACTCCCCCCGATAAACTCGCGCAGAATACTCGTCCCCGGCACATACTGGGGCGGGATTGGGATAAAGTTTTCAAGAAAGGCAAGCAGTCTTACCGCTTCGGCGTATTCTGTCATACCCGGTTTAATTACGCGCAACAGCGGGTCAGCGTAGTATTTTAAAACTGAAAGCTCGTAATCAAGCGCGGTATTAAAAGCGGTGTCAGAAGTGTCTTGGAACGGGAAAATATGCTTGCGTTCCCCCGCCTGGACTTTTGGCCACATCTTAATCGTGCCTGCCGCCTGCATCCCCCTGAATTGGGAATCGCGCACCATGCGCCTTAAAAGCCTGTTGTCGCTTGTTGGAATGCGGTTATGATCGTCAAGATTTAACTGCGTTAGCGCTGACACGTAAACTTTATACTTTGTTTTTCTATCGATACTATAGGTGAGCGCTTCATTAAGACCGTGAATGCCTTCGACAATTAAAACATTATTACTTCCAAGCCTTATTTTTCTGCCGCCGCCTTCCCTGCGGCTGCCAATTTTAAAATCGTAAACGGGAAGCGTTACTTCCTCTCCCCTGTAGAGCGACTGCAATTGCTCGTTAAAAAACGGAACGTCCAGGGCTTCCAAACATTCGTAATCAGGCTCGCCTTTTTCATCCTTTGGCGCTTCCTTAGTCCCTCTATAATAATCGTCAAGACTGATGGCGATTGGCTTTAAACCGGAGACCATAAGCTCAATCTCCAGCCGCTTCGCGCTTGTCGTTTTTCCTGAACTGGAAGGGCCGGCAATTAAAATCATTTTTATATTTTCCCGTTCTTTGCAAATAAGGCGGGCAATATCACCTAACATTCTTTCCTGATGGGCTTCCGCTATTCTGATATACTCCTGAAAATTCCTGTTTGCGATGCGGGCGTTCAGTTCCCCTACTACGCGCACTCCGATAATCTTGCCCCATTTTTTATAATCGCTGTAAACCTGAAAAAGCTGAGGCTCATCGACAAATGGGTCGATTGTATCTCCCTTGCCGATGCCGGGGAAGCGCAACAAAAAACCGTCCTGATACGGCATAAGCTCAAAAGCGCTAAGAAGGCCAGTATGCGAAAGAAGCGGCTGCACATAAATATCCATATAACCCTTACACTCGTTTACCTTAATAAGCGGGGAGCTTCTATGATCAAGTAGAAGAACCGTATCGGTTTGGTTATTTTCTTTGAATAACTGCAAGGCTTCTTCATAGGAAAGATATTTAAACGTTATCGGAAGATTTTCTTTTATAATATTGCGCATTTCATCGGCGAGGGCTTTAACGTCGTTTTCATTTGGTTTTTCGCCTGAGCTTAACGTATAGTAATAACTGTTTCCAAGCGAATGTCCGACATACACGCCGGCCTTTGGAAATATTTTCCGCGCCGCAATAGCAAGAACAAAAGAAAGAGTGCGGCGATAAACCATAACTCCTTCGGAAGAGTACATAAGGACAGGCTCAACCGCCGCGTTCACAAGTAAAGAAGTTCCAAGAGGGCGTAATTCGTTATTTTCCTTGACTGCCGCAATTTTCTCCGGCGGAATGTCAAAATGCTCAATAAGGGTTAAAGCGATTGTGCCGTAAGGGCAGGTTACCGTTTTACCGGTATTGATAAACCTAATTTGTACGTTATTCATGGGAGCATTATATCATAAAAGAATACATATTAATAGCGGATAAGTTTTTAGGCTAATAAGGGGGATTTTTACTATAAAATGGGCAGTTTTAACCATAAATACATTCAATTTATTATTAAATTATTTGCATTTATCCATTGCAATTTTCTCCGAAAAATGATAAAATATTCTTAATGAGTGAAAAACTCGCCCTGTTAAACAAACAATCCTCATATAATCTGCTTATGCAAAAGTCCTTTAAAACTAAAACAATAAATATCCCCCCCCCCCCCCGTTAAACACAACAACTACACAAATAAAACAATATCGCTTTTTCCACGCAACATTAACATTATCCTCGGAAAAACGCCGTCCATTTTTTATGGATGGCTTTTTTATACACATCAAAGAAAAAGGAGTTTTCTATGAAGAACAAGTTATGGATTATTGCCCTTGTTACGGCAATATTATTCTGCTTTATCGCCTGCGATAACGGAAACAATGGCGGAGATTCTGAACTGACAGGAACTGTCACTATCAGCCCAACCGGAAATGTTACCACCGGAACTGAGCTATCCGCAACCTACAGCGGGACAGAAACGGTAAGTTACCAGTGGAAAAAAGACGGAAGCAATGTCGGAACAGCTTCAACGACAAAACCTAACACGTTTACGCCGACTCAAGCGGGAAGCTACACAGTAACAGTGAGCGCGACTGGTTACAAAAGCAAGACCAGCGCAGCCGTTAACGTTACCGGCGCGTCTATTCCCGAATTACCGGGCAACGTTACGATAAGCCCATCTACCGATGTTACCACCGGTACGGAACTATCAGCAACCTACAGCGGGACAGAAACGGTAAGCTACCAGTGGAAAAAAGACGGAAACAATGTCGGAACAGCTTCAACGACAAAACCTAACACGTTTACGCCGACTCAGGCGGGAAGCTACACCGTAACAGTGAGCGCGGAAGGCTACAGCAGCAAGACCAGTGCCGCCGTTGCCGTTACAGTCCCTCCCGTTTCCGTACTAATCGGTACGCCAACTATTACCGGAACCCTTTTTGACGGCGATACTCTAACGGCGAATACCACCGGACTTAACGGAAGCGGAACCTATTCCTACGAATGGAAACGTGGAGATACTGCGGATGCCGTGAACACGGCCATAACCGATGCAAACGAGGAAACGTACACGCTGACATTGGCGGATATTGATAAGTACATCGCCGTAACTATAACCAATTCCGGCAATCAAGGCAGCGTAACCAGCGCGGCGGTAGGTCCTGTAATAGACGCGTCCGCCGAAATAACTGCCATCGGCGCAGATCTCGCAGCAAAGCTGTCATGGCTTAAAACCAATACGCAGAGCAACCGTTCATACCTCGTTACAGTGGACAAGAATGAAAGCCTTGATGGAGCTACCGACTCCAGCACCACCAGAGATAATCGCCTTTCCTATACCGGAAAGAACAATATCACCATAAGGCTTACGGGAACAGGAGGAATAAAGACCATTAGCCTCAAAACGTTTGCGGGCTCGCTCTTTTTGGTGGAAAGCGGTGTTACGCTTATACTGGACAGGGACATCACTCTGCAAAAAGGCAGCACTGCCAATAGCTTCCCTCTGGTTAAAGTAAATTCAGGCGGCATTCTAGAGATGAAAGATGGAGCAAAAATAACCGGTAATACCATTGCCGGCAGTGCGTCGTCCTACGGCGGCGGGGTGTATATAAACAGTAATGCGACATTCATAATGTCAGGCGGAGAAATCTCCGCCAATAGCGCTGCCACCGGCGGCGGGGTGTTTTTAAACAATAACGCGACATTCACCATGAATGGCGGAAAAATCTCAGGCAATTCCGCTCCCGATTCCAACGGCGGCGGCGGCGGTGGGGTATACATGAACACAAACGTAACCTTCACCATGACTAGCGGAGAAATTACTACTAATGATTCTCCCATGGGCGGCGGGGTGTCTAATGGTCAAGGAATCTTTATAATGGAAGGTGGAAAAATCTCCAGTAATACTGCCCAATTTGGCGGCGGGGTAGCTATGAGCAGTAGCGGAACATTTACCATGAGTGGCGGAGAAATCTCCAGAAATACCGCTTCCGGTTCCAGTTCCGGTGGCGGCGGAGTGTATGTGGGCAGTAACGGCGGAACATTTACCATGACTGACGGAGAAATCTCCGGCAATAACACCGCTTCCGGTTCCGGTGGCGGAGTGTATGTGGGCAGTAGCGGAACATTTACCATGACTGGCGGAAAAATCTCCGGCAATACCGCTTCCGGTTCTCTCGTTTACGGTGGCGGAGTGTATGTGGGGTATTTGAGCACTCCTGGAATCTTCACTAAAACAGGTGGAACCATTACAGGCTATTCCGATGATACGGTAAACGGCAATGTAGTTAAAAACGCATCCAACGTTGTACAGACCGACAGAGGTCACGCGGTGCGTGGGTCAATATCTCTTGGCGTCTCCTACCGCAGGGAAAATACAGCAGGACCGACTGTGAACCTTGATTCAAATAAAAGTGGAGCGCCGGGAGGTTGGGAATAAGAGACTTTTAGTTTATTAATTACAGACAGGCAATGATCACAAAGAAGAGAGAACAATGGATTGTCGTTATAAATCAAACCGTGAGCTTCACGATGGTATAGCGAACAAAACTTCTTTCCTCTTTGTGATCTTATCTTCCTTCGCGTTCTTTGTGTGAAATCCTCGGAATCTTTCTCAAGTTCCCAACAGCTTCTGTATCAATTCCAGTTTTAGGGAACGTAATTTATCGGTAATCGACACTTTGTAAATATGGGGATTCAAAAGCCTTTTATATGTTGAATCAAAACTTTCAAGGTCTGACGCGGCATAAGCTTTAATCTCCGCAAGTGGAGGCTGTTCCGCAGTCAAGACGCCGTTTTCTATACGTTTTTTTAACAGCGCGATCGCGCTTCCTTCGATGGTGTAAACAAAATGGCGGTAATCTGCGGAAGGGTGCCAGAAAGAATAGCGTTGTCCGGTTTTTAAAACGTCATCATTGTCGTCTACACTTAACACGTCCGCTATTGCGGCTCCGTTTTTATCCTTAATCCGCCAAACTTGTTTTATGCCGGGGTTTGTCGTCTTTTCGGGGTTATCTGAAAATTTCATAACCGGGGTAACGTGCGTAACGTGCGTTACGCCTGATTCCCCTCTTAGAGCGGCAAGTTTGTAAACTCCGGTAAAGGCGGCGGCGTTATCGCCGGTAACAAGGCGGGTTCCCACTCCCCAACTGTTCACCGGCGCGCCGTCTTTCACAAGCGTTTCAATTATATTCTCGTCAAGATCGTTGGAGACTGTGATAAAAGCGTTTTTAAGCCCCGCGCCGTCAAGCTGCCGCCTTACTTCGGTTGAAAGATACTGAATGTCTCCCGAATCAAGGCGCACTCCGAAATTTTTTCCTTTGGCGGCAAGTTTTTTTCCTGACTTTATCGCGTTAGGTATCCCGCTTTTTAAAGTGTCATAAGTATCGATTAAAAAAATTGATCTGTCGGGGTACAGCGCGGAGTATGCGTCAAACGCGTCTTCTTCGTTGTTAAATGACATTACCCATGAATGAGCCATAGTCCCCATTACGGGAATTCCGTAAATTTTTCCCGCTAAAGTATTGCTTGTTCCCTGGGCGCCTCCGATGTACGCCGCGCGCGAAGCTGAGATTGCCCCGTCCGGCCCTTGCGCCCTGCGAAGACCGAACTCCATTATCTGCCCTTTTCCCGAAGCGAGCCAGATTCGGCGAGTTTTAGTAGCGATTAAACTTTGAAAATTGATAATATTTAAAATAACGCCTTCAATTATCTGACATTCAATAAGGTTTCCTTCCGTTCTGATTAACGGTTCTTGCGGAAAGACGACCGTTCCCTCGTCCATTGCCCAAAGTGAGCCGTTAAAACGAAAAGTTTTAAGATAATCGGTAAAACCGTTTTCAAATACGCCCAAACTTTTTAGATAGGCAATGTCATCTTCTGAAAAAGAAAAATTAGACAGCTTTTCAAGCAGAGTGCCAAGACCGGCAAAAATAGAGTAACCGCCTGAAAACGGCTGATGACGGAAAAACATCTCAAACACGACTGTTTCATCGCGGTTATTTTTCCAGTAACCTTGAGCCATGGTGAGGGAATAAAAATCAGTGAACAGGGCGGAAGATTCCGTCATAGTACTTTTATTTTAAACTATTAATGATTTCTTTGGAAGAGATGAATTTAACCCCTGCGTTCTTCATTTCCGTTACTGCCTTCTCTACGGAGCCTTCAGGAAAGCCGACTCCGCGCACCGCGTCCTGCGCGACAATAACGTTAAATCCCAAGTTTTTACAATCCATCGCGCTGAAAAACACGCAGTAATCGGTGGCAATGCCGCCCATGACAACCGTTTCTATGCCAAGATCGCGCAGATTACTTTCAAGCTCTGTTTTGGTTTTTCTGTCATTTTCAAAAAACGCCGAATATGAATCAATGTCTTTGTGAAAACCTTTGCGTACAATCAAAGAGACCGGCTTTAAATCAAGCTCTTTGTGAAAATCGGCGCCTTTAGTTTTTTGAACGCAGTGATCCGGCCAGAGAACTTGCCCTTTAACAAGGGGCGTGTCAATAACGTCGCCCGGTTTCTTGCCGTTATGTGACGACGCGAAAGAAATATGCCCCGCAGGGTGCCAGTCTTGGGTGGCGGCAATGCGCCCGCCTTTTTCGGCAAGAGCGCGGGAGATCGCGTTAAGCGGAGCGACAACTTTGTCCCCGTCATTCACCGCCAACGCCCCTCCCGGACAGAAATCATTCTGCACGTCAATAATTAAAAGCAAAGTTTTTAAAACGTCTAAATTCATATTCCCCGCTCCTTTTCCAGCAACTAACCAAAAACTTTTATGGATAGTGGTTAGTAGGTAGTATTATTGTTAATAAACTGATCTTGTTGCCAATACTCTTATCTTACTAACAATAAAAAACTACCCACTGCTCACTGCTAACTGCTCACTATCCACACTACTCCGTAAACACGCCAATTTTGCGGAATTTCTGATACCGTTTTTCAGGCAAGCTTTTAAAGTCTTCCTTTATCAGCTTACTGACGGTTTCCGTAAGGAACGCTTTGATGTTTTTTGCCGTCAAAGCAATGTCTTTCGCGGCTCCCCCTTCCGGCTCCCCAATAATTCTATCACAAACTCCAAAACGTTTCAGGTCTTCGGCGGTAATTTTCATCAGTTCCGCAGCCTCCCTTTCCCTTGAACCGTCTTTCCATAAAATAGAAGCGAACCCTTTGGGCGAGATTACTGAATAAAGGGCGTTTTCAAGCATGGCAAGTTCGTCGCAAACGCCAAGGGCAAGCGCCCCCCCTGAGCCTCCCTCTCCAAGAACGACGGAAATTACAGGAGTTTTAAGAGTCATAAACTCGTGAAGGTTACGCGCAATGGCTTCCCCCTGCCCCCGCTCTTCCGCGCCTACGCCGCAGTAAGCCCCGGGAGTGTCAATAAAACAAATCACGGGGCGTTTAAATTTTTCCGCCTGCTTCGCAAGGCGCAAAGCCTTTCTGTATCCTTCGGGATGAGGCATGGAAAAGTTAATCTTCTGCAAGGTCTCAATATCTTTTGCCCTTACTTGAGAAATTACCGTAACGGGAGTGTCACCTAACAAACAAATCCCGCTTAAAATTGCCGGGTCGTCGCTGAAATAGCGGTCGCCGTGGAACTCGATAAAATCGTTAAAAACAAGCGGAATGTAGTCATGAATAGTAGGGCGGCCAAGATTTTTAAGGAGATCCAGTTTTTGTTGCATATTTAAAGCCATTACTTTCCTCCTTTATAGCCGTGCAATCTGATAATATGAGCGATTTTTTCAGGCATATCTTTGCGGTGGATAACCGCGTCTATGAAACCGTGCTCATAAACAAACTCCGACGTTTGGAACCTGTCGGGCAATACCGCGCCTATGGTATCCTGTATGACGCGTTTTCCCGCGAAACCCAGAGTAACTCCCGGCTCGGCGATAATAATGTCACCTAACATAGCGAAGGATGCGGTAACGCCGCCCGTGGTCGGGTCAGTAATTACGGAAATGTAAAGCCCGCCCGCTTCCGTGTGCCTCGCAACCGCGCCTGATGTTTTTGCCATCTGCATAAGGGAGATAATCCCCTCCTGCATACGCGCCCCGCCAGACGCAGAAAAAATAACCACGGGCAGTTTATTCGCCGAAGCGTATTCAACCGCCCTTGTAATTTTTTCGCCCACGACGCTGCCCATGCTTGCCATCATAAAACGGCTGTCCATTATGCCGATGACGCAAGGGTACCCTTTTATGGTACAACGCCCTGTAACGACGGCTTCGCCTGTTTCGCATTTTTTCTGCAATTCTTTAATTTTCTCTTCGTAGTCGGGAAATTCAATCGGATTACCCGATTTCATCCCCGAATCGAACTCGTTAAAACTCCCCTTATCCGCGGTAATGCTCAGCCTTTGCTGCCAAGTCAGTCTGGAATGATTACCGCATTTATCGCAGACCCCAAGAGGGTCGGATATAGGGGCTTGACATTGGGAACATATTAAATCAACCATGTTAGGAGCTTAGACAAAATTTAAAAAAATGTCAAGATGATTTTTAATAATACGTTAAAAATAGCCTTGACATGATAAAAAATAACAAATAAACTCTGTTTTGTTGATAAAAACGATTTTTTTGCCGTCTTAGCTCAGCTGGCAGAGCACTTGACTTGTAATCATGAGGTCTCCGGTTCGATTCCGGAAGACGGCTTTTTTTTCAATGAGCAATGAATAATGAGCAATGAAAAATGAGCAATGAGCAATGAGCAGTGAGCAATTTCGTTGTTTGCGAGAGCTGCCTCTTGGCAAGCCGCTATGCTTGTTAATTGTTAATTGTTAATTGCTAATTGTTAATTGTTAATTGCTAATTTAAGTTCAAGAGCGTCATTACCGTCTAGCTCAAAGAGGGCGGTTTTTTCCATGCAGGAAACTTCATACGCGCCTTTAAAGCCTTCCAGTTTTACATTGCCGTTTTCGTCGGTGCGCCCGTCTTTTACGGTGCGCCATTCGTTTTCTATTTTGTCGCGTAACGCATTGTACGCCAGTTTTTCGCTGTTGTCGGTGCGAAGGAAGCCTGCGGGCGCGTGGAGCCATGCGTCATCTGAGCCTGACCATGTGGTAATCGCCTGCACTTTGGGATGAGAGAAAAGTATCTCGTACATTTCGATAATTTCGCGCGTTTGCCGCGCCTCTCCTTCGGGGGTAGTAGGCCATTCCTTCACCTGCCAATCGTTCAAATCAACTATGTGCGGGGGCATTATCTCACCTGAAATTATAGTGTTTTCAGTAAAATGCAGGGGCAGACCGAAACGGGAAAAACGCTCAAGCACATCGTGTATCTTCTCCGCGCCCCAATAGCCCTGGTGCTGGTGCGACTGTATGCCGATTACGTCAATCGGGATACTCGCTTGCAGGCACTTATCTATCAAAATTTCATAATCAAGGGAAGTATCAAAATCGTTTAACAACAATACCGAGTTGGGATTCGCTCTCTTTGCCGCCTCGAAAACTTCCTTTACTATCCTCACCTGTCCGTATTCTTTGCATATTCGCGTAATGGCGTTGTCGTATTTGTCAAAAATCGGCATAATGACGACCTCGTTAATCACGTCCCATATATCGATCAATCCGGCAAAGGCCGATACGTCGCGCTCGATTCTCGCTATTACTTTTATTAATATTTCCGCGTTGGAATAATTCATAAGCCACGGGGCGCAGACAGTATGCCAGCACAGGGGATGCCCCTTCACGGTTATGTTCCTCTGCGCGAACCAACGCGCTCCAGCTTTCAAGCGCCTCTCGTCGGGCTTGCCTTCCTGCGGCTCATAACGTCCTAGGTAGAACGGCATTGTCGCGTAATTGTTAATGGTAAAAAGTTTGTTAAGTTTTTCCTCTAAAAACGCCGCGCGTTTTTCATCTATCGCGCCGCCGTCAGGGTTGCCGCCTGCAAGTTCCACGGCTTCAAAACCGCCGACTCCGAATAAAAATTTGTGGCTTTTTTGCTCTATTTTTACATCCCTATTCGCCGCAGGCTGTCCGTCTTCTGTAACAATCCGCATATTAACACAAGCCTTGCGATGATTAAGATTCGGCTCCATATTTCCTCCTGTTGGCTACCAACACTCCATTGCAGATTTAAAAGCGTTTTGTGAAGCGTTAATTATCTTTTCGTCAACACAGTAGGCAAAACGTAGCCAACCGCTTTTGCCAAAACTGCTTCCCGGCACTCCAAGAATAAGGTATTTTTTAAGGTGTTCGACAAACGCTTTATCATCTGTTTCCAGTCTTCCCGTTTTGCTCTTGGGGACTTTGCAGAAAAGATAGAACGCCCCCTGAGGCATTGAGTACTCAATACCGGCGTTATTTAAAACTTTTACAAAAGCGTCCCGCCTTTTCTCGTAAATGGAAACGTCTATTCGCGCTTCCGTAAGGGCGCCTACTAATCTTTGCATTAAAGCGGGGGCGTTTACATAACCCAGTATCCTTGTAGCGTAAATTAAACCGTTTAAAAGATCGTCCTTGCCGCTTGCGCTTGGACTTACCGCGATAAAACCGATACGCTCGCCGGGAAGAGACAGGCTTTTTGAATAGGAGCTGACCACAATGGACTCGCTATAACAGCTTAAAACAGGCGGAACTTCTACGTTATACGCAATTTCACGGTAGGGTTCGTCTGAAACAAGGTATGGAAAACGTCCGGTCTTTTTTCCATGTTCAGTAAGAAGCGAGGAAAGCGCGGCAAGGACGGAAGCGGAATAAACCTTTCCACTAGGATTGTTAGGTGAATTTATAAGGATAGCGGCGGCTTTTTCGTTTAACGCCGCGCCAATCGCGGTAATGTCCAAATTAAAATCGTCAAGAGAGTCAACTTCTACAAGTTTCGCGCCGTGGTTACTGGCATAGGCGCGGTACTCCATAAAATAAGGACGCGATACGATAATTTCATCGCCGGGGTTACAGATTGTCTTGAAGACCGCGTTAAGCCCCCCTGCTGCTCCCACCGCCATAATTATATGGGAACCGTCTATTTTAACATTCTGCTCTTTGCAAACTTTTTTCGCCAGCGCTTCCCTGACTTTTGGGTAACCGGCATTTGGCATATACCCATGTGAGCCTTTCTCGTCTTCCTGAGCCATTTTTACAAGAGCTTCATGAAAAGCGGCAGGCGGGTCAATATCGGGGTTTCCAAGTGAAAAATCGAAAACCTTGTCTTGCCCATGCTGTTTTTTTAACTGTATGCCTTCTTCAAACATTTTGCGTATCATCGATGATGAGGCAAGCGCGTCTTTAATATTTGCAGAAATAGCCATTTTATTCTCCTTATAAATAAAAACTAATCTGTTAAACCAACGTTCTTGCCGTACGTAAAATGTCGGCGAATACTCCCGTTGCGGTAACTTGAGCGCCCGCTCCAGGCCCCTTAATAACCATCGGGAGTTTTGAATAACGGTTTGTCGTAATAACGACAATATTATCGCTGTCAACTAACGAGCGGAACGGGCTTCCCTCCCCTTCGGCGCGGAAAGAAATCTTCGCTTTTCCTTCTTCTATTACGGCGATATAGCGCAGTTGTTTGCCCTCAGCGGCGGCCTGAGCGCGCCGTTTTTCATAATCAGCGTCCGTTTTTTCCAGTTCAGTGAAAAAAGCGCCGATGTCTTTCGCGTTAAAGCAGGCGGGCGGCAGGATAGGATCAATTTTTACGTTCTTAAACTCAATGTTAAGGCCGCATTCCCTGGCGAGGATTAAAACTTTTCGCGCCGCGTCCATCGCGTTAAGGTCGTCTCTTGGATCCGGCTCAGTGTAGCCTTTCTCTTTCGCCTCACGCACAAGGGCGGAAAAAGGCTTTGAACCGTCAAAATTATTGAAAATGTAGCTTAACGTTCCCGATAACACCGCTTCAATTTTTATTACCTTATCACCGGCTAGGAAAAGATCGCGTAATGGAGAAATAACAGGGAGTCCCGCCCCTACCGTACATTCATAAAGGTAGGGAATTCCCCTTTCCCTTGAATACGAAGTAAGCCGCTTGTAATAGTCCAGGGAACCGGAGTTGGCTTTTTTATTTGGCGTAACAATGGGTATGGAATAGTGAAGAATTTTTTCGTACAAAGAGGCGATGTCTTCGCTTGCGGTGCAATCGCAGAAGCACGAATTGGGAAGATTGAAAGACGCCATTTTTTCGATAAATTCAGTCGCGCCCTTTATATTCGGCTCAATTGTTTGAGTGCCTTCCACTTTGCCTTTGGTAGTGAGCATTTTCCTTGTTTGTTTTGGATCAAGCCCGTCAAGGGAAAAGATCATTTTGTCGTAATCGGCGGCTCCAATTAAATTAATTTTGAGCATATTGTCAGCTAACTTTTCGCGGTTGTCGGCGATCTGCTCCAATAATGTGCCGCCAATAAGGCCGGTGCCAATCAGGAACAAATTGACCGAGCGCTGATGGGCGAAAAAGAAAGCGTTGTGAATGGCGTTAAGCGCCTTGCCTTCGTCAGCCGCTGATATGACCGCAGAAATATTTAACTCCGATGATCCTTGCGCTATTGCTACAATATTAATTCCGTTTCTGCCAAGCGCGTGGAAGAATTTCCCAGAGATACCCGAAGTGTTCTTCATTGCCGAACCTACAACGGCGATTATTGAAAGGTATTTTTCTATAATCGGGTTTTCAATGGAAAAACTACGGATTTCATTAACGAACTCTTCTTTTAACGCAGCGTCTGCCTTCTGTATGTCTTCCGGCAAAACCGCAAAACAAATTGAGTATTCGCTGGAACTCTGCGTGATCAGCATAACGTTGATTCCCTTTCTTGCGAGAGAGCCGAATAGGCGGGCGGAAAAACCCGCAACGCCAACCATGCCGGTGCCTTGAATTCTTATAAGCGCGACTTGATTTATAGAGCTAATCCCGCGAATAGAGTATTTTCCGGGGGCGGCTTTTGCGGTTATTTTTGTGCCGCTTCCCTTTGGATTAAAAGTGTTGCGAATATAAATGGGAATGTTTTTTTCAAGCGCCGGTTTGACAGACGGCGGAAAAATTACCCTAGCGCCAAAGTGGGAAATTTCTATCGCTTCGTTATATGAAATTTCATCTATGAGGAACGCGTTCTTAACTTGCTCAGGATCGGCTGTTAACATTCCGTCAACGTCGGTCCATATTTCTAATTTTTTTGCTCCTAGAGCGGCGGCAAAAACGGCGGCGCTTAAATCGGAACCGTCACGCCCGACTGTAGTCGTATATCCGTCCGCCGTAGAACCGATGAACCCGGTTACAACCTGCAACGTTTTCTTTACATCTTTAAAATAAGCCTTGATATTTTCTTCAGTTTCCTTTTTTAAAACTTCCGCTTTGCCGTAATTAGAGTTTGTTTTTACAAGGTCACGCGCGTCTAAAAACGACGCTTTAATATTATTCGCCGTAAAAATAGACGCGATAAGATTCGCGCTGAGCCTCTCTCCAAAACTCATAATTAAATCCTGACTGCGCAAAGATAACTCTCCCAACAGCGTAATTCCGTCAAGAATCTGCGACAGCAGGGTTATATTATCTTCTATAACTTTAACCGCGTTCTTGCGCTCCGCTGCCTTTAAAAAATGCGCGGCGCAGTCTTTATGGCGAGCGCAGAGGTCATCCAACTGCTTCTTGCACGACTCTCCGCTAACAGCTGCATTTGCCATTTTAATAAGCGCGTCTGTCACGCCAGAAAACGCGGAAACTATCACCGCGCTCACGTTTCCCGCGTATTCTTTGTCATTTAAGATTCCGATAATTTGCTCAATCCCCTTTGGGCTTCCAACGGACGAGCCTCCAAATTTTAACACCAACATAATTTTACTCCCATTGAATAATACTAAATTTTTTTATATTTTTACAATAGCAGTCATGGCAAAAGTTGAATCAGGTTTAAAAAGAGTTTATCTTGATTGGGCGGCCTCATCCCCTTATTCAAAGAGCGATATTTCCGTTCCGTTTGGAAACCCTTCGTCCCATCACCGCGAAGGCCGATACGCGAAGCAAGCTCTTGAAGACGCAAGAAAGCGGTGCGCGGCTGTTTTAAACGTGCCGCCTGAAACTCTGTACTTTACGTCCGGCGGAACCGAGTCCAACAGCATCGCGCTTTTTTCCAATTTGACTCGTCAGGGAAAAGGAAGGGTGATTTCATCCCTTGCGGAACATTCTTCCGTAAGGGAGGGAATGGAAACTTTGGACAGGATAGGAAAAATGACAGGCTCTATTAGCGTTGATTCTACGGGAATGGTGACGGCGGAAACTTTTACAAAAGCGCTAGATAAATACGGCGACGTTCGTTTCGCGGCTATTATGTCGGTAAACAATGAGACGGGGACAGTAACAGATTTTGCTTCTTTAAGGGAAGCGCTTCAAAAAAGAAAAGAATCCGCGCCCATACATTTTCACTGCGATCTTGTGCAGGCGATTGGAAAAATACCGGTTGACATTTCAAATTGGGAAATTGATTCCGCTTCAATAAGCGCCCATAAAATTTCAGGGCCACGCGGGATTGGACTTTTATATCTGAAAAAACCTTTGGATGCGTTTTACACGGGAGGCGGCCAGGAAAAAGGGATAAGAGGCGGAACTGAAAATACTCAGGGAGCGATTGAACTGGCGGATTGCCTTGCGCGGTACGCGGACGCGCAGAGTATGCAGATTGAATATGTGCGGGCAAAAGCCCGATGGAAAAAACTGATGACATCTCTTTCTGCAATGGAACGCTGTACCTTCATCCCCTCCTGCCGCTCCCCTGAAGACGACAGATTTTCTCCCTACATATTACAAACCGCTTTCAAAGACATACCCGGCGAAGTTATGGCCCGCGCCCTTGACGATTTAGGTTTCGCGGTTTCAACAGGATCGGCCTGCTCGTCATCATCTCCCGAACGCCCCGTCCTTGCCGCAATGGGCGTTGAAGAAAATCTGAGGATCGAAGGAATACGCGTCTCACAGGGGTACGCCACTACGGACGAAGAGATCGATCTTTTTCTTGAAGCTGTTGCGGAGGTGTTAAAATTTCTGTAAGCAATTGGCTTTTAAAACCGGCGGAACGTTCCCGTAAAGGCGATAACAAAAAAAGTTTTGAAGGAGCGTTAAAACACAACATAAAACAACTGCTATCCGAAGCGGGCGGCATAAAATTAAGATTCACTGCCGGCCGTTATTACATTCAAGCGCCGGAAGAAAAATCACAGGAGATAGAAAACGTTCTTTCCCATTTAATTGGAATTTCAGGCTGGGCAAAAATTACCACTTGCGAAAAAACTCCCGCCGCCGTTCTTGCCGCCTGCGTTGAAGAGGGAAAAAAACTCTTTCAGAGAGGGGTAAAAACTTTTAAGATTGACGCGCGAAGGACGGATAAAAGTTTTCCTTTTACTTCTTACGAGTTATGCTGTAACGCGGGCGCTGCGGTTACAAACGCGTTTAACGATATGAAAGTTGATATTCACGCGCCCGATGACATTATAAAAATTGAAATCCGCGAAAAAGCGTTAATTTACTCAGGCGGCAAAAAAGGATTGGGCGGCCTGCCTGTAGGAACCGCAGGAAGGGGAATGTTATTGTTATCGGGTGGAATTGATTCCCCTGTCGCCGGTTTTATGATGTCTGCGCGTGGAATGACTATAGACGCGATTCATTTTCACTCATACCCTTACACTTCTCTGGAAGCAAAACAAAAAGTTATCGATCTCGCAAAAATAACAGGCGCGTATTGCATGGGGATCAATCTCTATATTTTAAATTTTACCAAAGCGCAGATGAGAATAAAAGAACGCGCCCCCGTTCAATGGACTACTATTTTGTTACGCATGGCGATGATGGAAGCCGCGCAAAAAGCCGCGCAAAAAACAAAATGCAAATGCCTTATTACGGGCGAAAGTTTGTCACAGGTCGCGAGTCAGACGATAGAAAATTTAACATGCACTCAAAGCAGGATAAAACTTCCCGTTATTCGCCCTTTGATTGGTTTCAGCAAGGAAGAGATTATAAAAAAAGCAAGACAAATCGGCACCTTTGAAATTTCAATACAGCCCTATCAGGACTGCTGTACCCTATTCAGCCCCCCGCACCCGGTGCTGCACGGCGATGTTACGGAGGCGAATGCGTTATACGAAAAGCTGGAACTTGAAGAGCTAATTGATGAGGCGCTTGATAATTATGAATTGATCAAATAATTTTTTTTACCACGAACCAAGAAGGATTTGAGTTTAGCACTGATAAGCGGGTAAGAAGAGAGCAGAAAATTTAGGGGTTTTTGTCCGTATCTTATCGTAATGTCCACGCATATCTTTCGTACAAGAACCCCTGATCCATTCAGCTATCTACTACGCGCATTTCTGTAGTAAATCTCATCGCTCTCTTAGTCCGCTTCTTGTTCGTGTGGTTCGTGGTAATATTCTTCTATAATAGAAACGAAACATCTATTCCCGAATAGTCGTTAGCTATAGTAAGAGAATCAAAAACTTGAGAAATTTGCCCGCGATGATGGGTGTTGTGAACGACAAGCTGGCTCAGCATGAATGACAACGGCACTGACGCGGGATTTCCCCCGTACCATTCAATTTTAACGGGCAGGTTAAGATCAGATTCGCTTAATGCTTCGGTCATACCAACATAAGCAGAGTCAATTGTATTGAGTACGGAGCCCAGTTCTTTCCACTGCGTGGCGCTTAACGCCCCTTCCGGCGGTTTTGGAAGCGCTTCTATCGCGGAAATTGCCTTTAACGCAGCCGCGTTGCCAGTTAAAGAGGCTTTATACATTCCCAGAAAAAACTGCGTTCCGCCAATAATATGGCGTAATAGCCCAGAAAGGCTCCCATAAAAACTTCCCCTGTCTTTTTCACGCTCTTCATTGTCCATTTCGTCCATAAGTCCAAAAATAGTCTTGTTAGCAGCCTGATTGTATTTGGCGTATATTTTCGCTTCTATCATATATTTCTCCTTTTGTAGATGATAACATATAATCATTTGTTTTTGAAGACATTTATTCGAAAGATTTCACACCAAGGAATGATAAAAAGAAAACAAGGGGAATATGATATAACCTGAAGAAGAGGAATCGACAGGGGAAGGCTACTTGTTTTTAATGACTTTGCGTAAAAAAAAATTTAGCGACTCAACCGCGTTAGTCGTATAAATTGCCTGCGAATCGAAGGTTCGACGGATTATCAGGCGGGTATTTGAAAAACTCGCTCAGGTCATTCCAGTGCCGCAGCCATGACTGGTAAATCATCGGGTATTTGTCATTCCATGGTTTTTAATCTGTAGCCCTTCGTTTTCCGCTATCCAAAGCCCTAAAACTTCCTTTTTCCCTTCAAAATTGACCCCTAAAGTTACATAAACGCTCTTATTGCAGCTTTTCCCGTCCTCGCGGCTTTTTACCCGCAGGGCGTCCAAATACATTCGGACTTTAGTCCGCTTTCTCCTCTGGTATTTCTACTATTTTATGGCCATTTACACAATTTTTAAGATAGGCTTGTATTTTCTCTTACTTTGTGCTCTTTGTGAGAATCTTCATTGGTCTTTCTCTTTGTACATAATTGGCGGTTGTCCCGGGTATTGCCGCCATTTGATAACTTCTTCTACTGACGGCACTTTGTAAATTTTTACGTTGTTTTTAAGCAAATCGGCTTCGGCTTCTTTGGGGATGCCGTCATCGGTGAAAACTCCTGTTACTTTATCAAGGGTAATAAGGTTATACGCGCCGCGGCGGTTAAATTTCGCAGATTCAGTAAGCATATAAATATTCTTTGGGCGCTCGGCTAGTTTTTGGGCCGTTTCAACGCGAAGATGATCCCTTCCCGTGAATCCCTGACCTGAAATAAAACCGTCGGCGCCCAAAAAAAATTTGTCTATGAAAAAAGTTTCGCAACTGTTTGTTGTTAGCTTTCCAACTAAAACTTGCGATTCCGGTTGAAAATATCCGCCAAGAAGGATTAGTTTAATATTTTGCATTTTACAAACATAGTTGGCAATGAAAATAGAATTTGTAACGATTGTAACGTTTTTTCTGGCAAGGGCAAGCTCTTCGGCAAATAACGCGCAACAAGAGCCTGATTCAAGCAAAATTGTTTCGCTTTCATCTACTATTTCCGCAGCGGCTTTGGCAATTCTTCGCTTGATTGAATGGTTAAACGCCATCCGTTTGCTGGTATCGTCCGCGCCTTCCAGACTGGCGTAGCCGTGGGTCTTGCGAATAATGCCGCGTTTTTCAAGGTTATCCAAATCTTTACGCAGAGTTACATTAGATACGTCAAGCAATTCGGCAAGCAGGGAAATCTTTACAGTCTTGTTAGCTGCTAAAAAATCCAGTATCTTAACAGTCCTGTCCATTATTAATCCCTTTTTGGAACTTCTAAAAACTGAAATTTTTAGAGATTGCCATAACTATAATTCCAAAGATTTGCTTTCTATCTTTACATGAACATATTTGGCAAATTCTTCAATCTCCATCGCCGCAAGCTGTTTCCCGTCACGCAAACGAATCGATACCGTACCTTCGTCCATTTCGCGCTGTCCTACGACAAGCATATAAGGAATTTTTCGCGTTTGACAACTGCGGATTTTCGCGTTCATGCGCTCATCGCCTAACTCTGCCGTTATGCGCAAATCGCGCGATTTTAGGGAAGCGGCTGTAATTTTAGCGTAATCGTTAAACACTTCCGATACGGGAATAACAGCGGCCTGCTCAGGCGCGATCCAAACGGGGAAAGCTCCGCCAAAGTGCTCAATAAGCACGCCGAAAAATCTTTCTATGCTGCCAAATAGGGCGCGGTGTATCATGTACGGGCGTTTGTGCTGGCCGTCAGTATCAACAAAGGTCATGTTAAAGCGTTCCGGTTCGTTAAAATCAAATTGAATAGTGGACATCTGCCATTCGCGGCCAAGGGCGTCTTTAATTTTAATGTCGATCTTGGGGCCGTAAAACGCGCCGCCGCCTTCGTCAATCTCGTAGGGAAGGCCTTCTGCGTTTATCGCGTTACGCAAACTTTCCAAAGCCGCGTCCCATTTGTCCTGTTCGCCGACTGATTCTGCGGGCTTGGTTGCAAGGTACGCCTTAATTTCTTTAAAGCCAAAAACATTCCAAATCATCAAACTGAAACGCAGTACTTCGCGTATCTCGCTTTCCATTTGCTGCGGCGTACAGATGATGTGTGCGTCGTCCTGTGTGAAACCTCTCACGCGAAGAAGCCCGTGCAGAACGCCTGAGCGTTCATAACGGTAAACTGTTCCAAGCTCAGCCCAGCGCAGGGGCAGGTCGCGGTAGGAGTGTCCCTTGTTGTTGTAAATTAAAATGTGGAACGGGCAGTTCATCGGTTTTATAAAATAATCCTGTTTGTCAATTTCCATGGGGCTGTACATATTTCCCTTGTAAAAACCAAGATGCCCCGAAGTTTCCCAAAGCCAGCTTTTTCCGATGTGGGGCGTATAGAGTATCTCATAACCGTTGCGGTAATGTTCCGCCGCCAAAAATCCTCAAGTGCGACTCTCATTCTGCCGCCGTGCGGATGCCAATAGATAAGGCCGGCGCCGGCTTCTTCATGAATAGAAAAAAGATCCATCTCTTTTCCTAAGCGGCGGTGATCCCTCTTTTCAACTTCTTCAAGAAACGCGAGATGCGCTTTTAAATCCTTAGGATTTTCCCACGCTGTTCCATAAATGCGGGTAAGCATGGTGCGATTTTCATCGCCGCGCCAGTAAGCGCCCGCAATGCTTTGCAGTTTGAAAGCTGCGGAATTTATCTCCCTTGTATTGGCGACATGGGGGCCCCGGCATAAATCGCTCCATTGGACTTTGCCGTCCGCATCGCGGTTTTCGTAAATCGAAATATCTTCGCCTTCCGGCAAGTCATTAATTATTTCCGTTTTAAATTCTTCGTCTGCAAAACGCTCAAGCGCGTCTTTTCTGCTTACGGTAACCTTAACAAAATCCTGTCGGCTGTCGATGATTTTTTTCATCTCCGCTTCGACGGCGGAAAGATCATCTGCTGTTATTTGCCGAGGCAGGAGAAAATCATAATAAAAGCCGTTCTCAATCGCGGGACCAATGGCAGTTTTTGTTCCGGGAAAAAGTTTAATTACGGCCTGAGCCATGACGTGGCTTACGGAGTGACGGATTGTCGCTAATTTTTGGTTAATTTCTGGTTTATCTGACATTATTTAAGAATAGCACTTTTACTTGATTACGTCTATATTGATAAATGTTACTAATTTACTTATATTGATTATATTGACTTAGGAGGTAACTATGGCATTATCGGCATTAAATGTTTTATCGGGTATTGCGGCGGCTACGGCCGGGTTGGCGGGGGAAAAAGTATCTAAAGACGGAGCTATTCCCGGGTTGGATTTAGCGGCGATTATCCCTGCCATGTTGGGTAAATCGGGAGGGATTGCCGGAATTGCGGGAGGCGCTCTTGCTGCCGTGGCAAAAACGGGCCTGCTTAACAATTCCAAATTGGGCAATTTGGCAGAACTTGCCGGTTCTTTGTTTTCTTTTGGAAAAGCTGACACGGCAAAAAAAGCCACAGGCGGCATCGCGGGTTTAGCGTCGGCGATTATCGGCAATTCAGGCGGGGGATCTCTTGCTTCAATTGCTACTATGGCTTCAGGGCTTGCAAAATCCGCTAAAAACGAAAAAGAAGTAACCGGCATGGCTTCCGATTTAGGAAAAACTTTGAGCAGCGCGTTTGGGGTTTCATTAAGCGGCGGCGGAACGGCGCTTAAAGCGCTGGATTCGGTTATGGGAAAAGATACTAAAGGCGAACTTTTTAAGGCAGTTCTGAAGGGTCTTGTTTAAACATTCGTTAAGATTTCACACACGTTAATTAAACGCACGGTATAACCGTGTGGATGAATAATGCCGCACAACGTAGCACCAATAAACGCCGCTGTTTAAAATAAAAGCAAGGCTGACTTTAGGCAGCCGTCAGTGCGCAGAGCACAAAGGTACAAAGATCACAAAGAAGAGAATTGAACTTCTTAGTGATCTTTGTGTGAATTCTTCTGGCCTATAACACTTCTTTCTTGAAAGCTTGCGCTAGTTTGAGTATCGCTTTACATTGTTCTTGATTTAGATTTCCTACCAAGCGGATTATTTCCTGCGCTTCACGGCTATAATTTGATTTTTTGCTTCCTAACGCGGCATCTTCGCCAATAACAAGGTATTCAACTGAGACTTTTAATTCACGGGCAATTTTGACGGCGTTCTCTACGGAGGGGATAGTTGCCCGTGTCCCTAGATAACAATCAAGCGATGCTATGGGAATGCCGGTTCGGGCACTTAATTCTTTTACAGTTACCCCTTTATAATTGAGTTCGTTTCTCAAATTTTCCCTGAAGTTATAGCTCATTTAATGGAAAATTATAATGAAATGTCATTAATTATTTATTGACAATATATGATATATCAGACATATTATTGTAATAGTTATTGATATTTCAAAGAAATATAATATTACAATAATGAAATCTGATGGATAACTTTATTATGACATTATTTCGTAATTTGTCATTTATCTGTCATTACATGAGGTATGAAAAATGAAAAAATGTATCGCGGTCATTGTGCTTTTTCTTGTGGCATTATCAATTTTTGGGCAGGCTGAAAAGGCGGTTTCGCTGGATAGGGCCATACAAATCGCCGGCAATAAAATCCGTGACGAGCTTAGGGCTGGATCAAAAATTGTCGTCTATCAGTTTCAATCGCCTAATAACGACATATCAAATTATGTTCTGAAAAAATTGTACAACTATTTGGTGAACACCAAGAAATTTACCGTGCTTGACAGGGCGAGTCCCGAAGTTATAGACGCGGAACTCAAATTTCAGTTTCAGGAAAAAATAGGGATGATAAGCGACGACAGTCTGGCGAGCCTTACCAAAATAATCGGCGCTCAGGCGATTATAACGGGTTCTTTGGAAGATACCCGCCTTGACTACAATTTTTTTATTAAAGCGATTGGCGTTGAAACCAGGGAAGCGTTTGCCTCGGATTCAATTACAGTAAATAAGAACGACAGGAGGATAAAGGCTTTTTCAAAACGGCCTCCCACAGCCGGTGAAAAGTTTGGGACGGGCGCGTTAAATCTTTTGCTCGGCCTTGGTTCGTATATTGAAGGCGACATTTCAGGCGGGCTTACGCTTACCGGAGGTTACGCGGTTACTGCGGGACTTTTCACAGTAGAGGCTCTTGTACTCAACTGGGACAGCCCGGCGGTTGGTATCCCGGGTAGTGTCGGCTTCGGCGTTGCGGGATTAACACTGGTTTACGGTTTCGCGCGCCCTTTCATATACAACCACGCGCCGCGTATTGCAACAGTAATGGACAACGCCCAAATCAAAATTGTTCAAACGTCAGAGGGATATGCCGGAAACCGCGCGAGTTACAGGTTTAGTTATACAATAAAGTTTTAATGAGGTAATATCATGCAAAAACAAACTGCAAGTTTTTTATTAATTATTTTTTGCGTTTCTTTTTTTTCCTGTGAAATGGTCGCCACGCTGTTTCACGGAGAGAAACCGGAAGAGCCGCCGGTTACTTACACGGTGGCTTATGACGCAAACGGTGCGACCGGAATGCCGCCGTCCGAGCAAACGGTGATTGAAGGCACGACGATAACCCTTCCAAATATCGGTGGCATGGCCAGCACTGGGAATACTTTTGTAGGCTGGAGTGAAAGCGCCACAATCGGAGTAGGGACTACTTATTTTGTAGGGGACTCAATCACCATTACGCGGGATATGGTTTTCTACGCGCAGTGGATTTCCAGCTCAACGCAGCGGCATACGATTTCATTTAACGCAAATGGATCTGCCGGCGCTCCTCCTGCGTCAAAAACAGTGTACGGCGGGCTTAATATCATCATCCCCGATCATGGATCACTTGTCTACGCCGGCAAAATGTTCGGCGGCTGGAATACGGAAGCTGACGGGTCGGGAATATTGTTGGGAGCGAATTCATTATATACCGTAAGCGGCAGCCTAATTTTGTACGCCCAGTGGTACGAAAGTACCAATTCCTTCACCGTTACCTTTAACCTCAACGGCGGAAGCGGCGCGGTTCCTTCAGCGCAGACTGTAAGCGCCAATGCCGTTATCACGCTGCCTGCGGGAAGCGGTCTGTCCAAAGACGGCTTTATTTTCGGCGGCTGGAACACCGACGGCGCAGGAACGGGAAGCAATTACAACGGCGGCTCCCAGTATACAGTTACTGGAACAATTACGCTGTTTGCGAAGTGGAACAGTTTCTTTACAGGCATGGCCGACATAAGCGCCTACCTCGCCTCTCAGCAGGGCGGCTTTGCCCCTGAAGAACCTGTCTATTTGCCCGTGCAGATAAATCTGGGAACGATGACCCAAACCGGAAGCGGCTGGCGGCAGTTATTAAACGCCATAGCGTTATCGAGCAGATATGTTGATCTTGACCTTTCAGCTTGTACGATGGCGGGGACGGAGTTTAATCCTGATGTCAATGTGGCGACAGGTAAGGATATGATTGTGTCGATTACGCTGCCTAACAGCATTACTAGCATTTTGGTTGGGGCTTTTGCCAACACCAATCTTACCAGCATAAACATACCCAACAGCGTTATCGCCATTGGACAATACACTTTTTACAACTGCACTGACCTTACAAGCGTAACTATAGGAAACAGCGTTACCAGAGTTCGTACCCCATTACTCCCTATTACCCTGTAGTACTCCCTATTGCTCTAATTCTATACCAGATAAGAAATTATGTCAATACTTATTACTCCCTATTACTCCCTATTACCCCCTGTTACTATTAAAAATTGATGTCATAATTGATAACATATTTAATGATTTCACTTAACGCTTTCATCAAATCGACATTTTATAATATTTGCGCCCTGCCAAAAAACACCCCTAAATATAGCATAATTAAGCCATTAGTGCCGTTACAAACCATTTTTTACTTTTTTTTAACCTTTACCCTCTTAAAACCTCTTATATTTAATAAATGTCGCATAACGCTAAACTAATTTCCCACAAGAAATAGAACCGCCTACGGCGGTAGGGCTGCGCCCTAAGATAAAACGAAAGTAAGAACACCCGACTAAATAAATTAGTTCGCTAATACCCCCTCAATTTTTCGCATACTACCCACCTATCATAGCTCATGAAAGCCTGATAAAAAGCGACCCACCCGCCCGTATGCGAAAAATTGAGGGGGTAATTTATCAGTATCTTTAATAAGGTCAAAAAAAGTAGTTCCGCTTCGCTCCACTACTTTTTTTTTCAAATCATTAAAGCCTGTATCTCGCAAAATGTCGCAT
>NZ_BDHF01000007.1:0-46856 GCF_054786115.1 Treponema sp. R80B11-R83G3
ACGATGAAAAAAGGGCTAAAATAATTGATATAACCAACCGAGAGGAGGGCATAGCGATGGCAGTAAAAACCATGACAGGCTTCACGCAGAACGAGATAGAATACATACGCAAGATGGGTGAGTTAAAGGCTGAACTAGACTATCAAAACGGAATGGTATGCGCCAAACGTGAAGGCCAGAACAATGCAAATCTCGAAAGCGCCAAAAAAATGAAGGCTGATAATATGTCTGTGTCGCTGATCAGTAAGTATACTGGGCTCTCTGAGGAAATTATCGGGCAGATTTAATTAGTAGTGAGCAATTAACAATGAGCAATGAGCAGTGAGCAATTAGAAATTAGCAATGTTGTTGTTCGTTATCTGCGCGTGAAGTTTACGCATAGCCCTCGGACAAAAACCCCACTCCCTACTCCCTACTCCCTACTCCCCACTCCCAGTGTGAAAATTTTTTCGAAAAATTTCTAAAAACAGTCAAGCAAAATGCAGAGTCCGCACCCATATAGGGTATGTAGTTTTTAAAAACCGTCTTGCGGCGGTCAGCTACAAATCTTTTTATGGAGGACATTTATGGAAAATGCCAACGAAAAACACAAGGACACCGTTTTTACTTTTCTTTTCAGCAATCCTGCCCTATTGAGGGAACTGTATTCCGCTATAAAGGGAGTCACCCTTCCGCCGGACGTGCCTATCGACATTAACACGCTTCAAGACGTACTTTTTAGGAGGCAGAGAAACGACATTTCGTTTTTAATCGACAACCGGCTCATTGTTCTGATTGAACACCAGTCAACTATCAACGATAATATGCCGCTAAGGTGCCTGATGTACGTTGAAAAACTGTATGAAGTAATAACAGACACCGAAGACAAGTTTAAAAGGAGGCTCGAAAAAATCCCAAAACCGGAGTTTATCGTTCTGTACAACGGCGCAGACCCGTATCCAGATTACAAAGAGTTAAAGCTTTCAGACGCTTTTATGAAAACTGACACAATAAAGATTGATTCGCCTCTGGAGCTTGTAGTACAGGTTTACAACATCAACAAAGGGCGCAATCAGGGGATATTGGGCAAAAGCAGGACTCTTGAAAATTACAGTCAATTTATAGACAAGATACGCGAGTATCAGAAGGAGTATCAATGGAAGTATCCCGATAAGAAAAAATTACTTGATAAAGCGTTCAGATCTGCTATAAACTATTGTATAAAGAACAATATTTTAAAGGATTTTTTAAGAAAGCACGGTTCGGAGGTATTAAATATGTTGTACAGTGAATATGACCCGGAAGTAGAAATGAGAGTTGTCAGAGAAGAAACTCGAGATGAAGCCGAAGAGTATTTCATTGAATTGCTAGATCAAGATTTGACTAAAGAGGAAATTAAAAAGCGGCTTCAAGAGAAAAAAAGAATTCTTAATGAAGCGCTATTCTGAGATTAGCAATTAACAATTAGCAATGAGCAATGAGCAATTATCAATGTTGTTGTTCGTTATCTATGCGTGACTAAGAGAGGGAGTGGGGAGCAATTAGCAGTTAGCAGTTAGCAGTGAGCAATTAGCAATTAGCAGTGAGCAATGTTGTTGTTCGTTATTTGCGCGTGGGCTTCACGATAAGATTGCGGACAAAAATCCCCGCTCCCCCTTTGTGATCTTCTCTTCCTTAGTGTTCTTAGTGAGAAATTTTTTCGAAAAATTTTTAAAAACAGTCAAGCAAAACGGCAAGTCCAACTCATATATAGGTATGTAATTTTTAAACCTTTTTATGAAGGTTTTGAAAAAACTATCTGGTTTAGAGTAATGGAAGAAAAAGAACGGCAGGTTAAAAATAAGCATCTCAAAAAGTGGAATAAAATACCTTCAATTCAAACACGAGAAGAATTCCAAAATTTTATTAATCAATCTCTTGAGAATAGAGAGGGAATAAACAGAAAAGTAAAAATAGGAGAAATAACAGAAGATGCAAAATTACGCATTGATAAAATATATGGAAAAAGCATGTCAAGTATTGGCATTGATAACAACGGAATAATTCATGCTCACCAAAGAAAACATAATCTTGAACATGATGATTTACTTTATGCTGTAGATATTATTAATACAACATCGGATATATCACTATCAAATTCAAAACATCAAGATTGTGATGTTTTAGTATTTAAAAAAGATATTGATGGAAATATTAAAATTCTTACAGAGGTTCATAAATCTAAAGATTATTTAATGATTTTTGACGCTATGAGAAAAAACAAGGCACAGAGGCGCCCCGATGCTACAAAAATGTTCCCCGGAGCTAACGTCCAAGACGCTCCTCTTCTAGCCTTTTTAGATAATATACCACAAAATACCACCAATGTCAATGGCAAAAAATTAAAAAGTAAATGATGAATTGTTTTTTCGGTCAAACAAAATGAGAGAGCTAACGATTACGCTTTACACGTAGTTAAAGCTAACGCTAATCCCTCTTGTTCGTGTGGATTTTAATACGCAAGAATTTCACACGAAGAACACGAAGGTACAAAGATCACGAAGAGAGGGAGTGGGGAGTAATTAGCAGTTAGCAGTGAGAAATGAGCAATTAGCAGTGAGCAATGAGCAATTAGCAGTGAGCAATGTTGTTGTTCGTTATCTATGCGTGACCTTCACGATAAGATTGCGGACAAAAAAAATCTCCATGCGCTGGATTACAGGCATGGAGAATGAATACCTCATTAATCGTTGCTTATTTGTATGAATTGATTAAACGTAAAATTTGATATTGGATCTTGAATATTAAATTTAATAGATTGAGTAGTGCCTCCTGAATAAGCAAAATTGACATCATCAGTATCATCATTTGGTGTATTCATATTAAATATTAGTATAATAAAAGAACTACCTGTACCAGTGTATGGCTCACCATCTTTTATAGCTGATATCAATGGTATATTAACAGTTGTGGAAACATTTACCTCACTATAGGCTTTAAGGTTTGCTTTTCCTTTTTTGGAAACATCAGCAATACCTACTACGACCTTACCGGCATAAGTTGTTGGAATACCAGAAATCACAAGAGATTTTGGTATGCCGTCACTACCTTCATCTTCTAATGCACAAGCAGTCATTGAAAGTGCTATCATCGCTACTATGGCGATAATGGTTAGTAATTTGTATGTGTTTTTCATTTGAAAAACTCCTTTTGTGATGCCACCTCCTTCTTTTGGCGGTCAATCACTTAGATTGACTATCCATACGGACAGCCTATGAAAAGCCGAAAATATCGGCGTTTTCTTACTTTTAAAAACTTACTAAAAACCGGGTTAACACGGAATTGAGAATAATCTCACAGCTTCAGGCGCACCTCCTTTTCGTTGTACCATTAACTGCATATTCCGTATTAACCCGTATTTTCCCTAATTAAAAACCCAATTCTGTTATTCCTAACAGGTTTTTATTCAATTTTTACCTTTTGAGTTTGCCCAAATATCACGGTAACTGGTGCAGAAAAAAGTGGGGACGGAAATAAAGCGACAACCGTATAAAGTCCGTCTTCATCAAAATCAAATGTTTTTGTTTGTCCTTTAGTCATTGGTGTTCCTTTACCTGCTAGAAGATCAGTAGTTGCTTTTGCAATATCTACTCCTTTGACAATGATAACATAGTTACTAGCACCAAGAGGACCATCAGCATTGTTGGTTACCTCAATAGAGCCGCCTTTTTCGCATGAGATAAATAGGAATGTCATCGCCACGATTACCACAAATAATTTTATAAAGTTCTTCATAATAAGCCTCCAAAGCTATTATATTTTCCGCCCATACGGGCAAGATTTTAAATGCCGAAAAACGGCGTTTTTTAAGAAAAGGAAAATTTGTTCCCTTCTTAAACATCAATATAACACAATAAAAATATATTTTCAATAAATGACCAACAAAAAAATGTAGTATTTCTTATTCAAAATTGACAAAAAAGACTTTAATGTCAAATAAAGAAAGAAAAACTCACATAGCGAAAGAAACAATTAGCAATTAGCAATTAGCAATGAGCAATTAGCAGTGAGCAATTAACAATTAGAAATTAGCAATGTTGTTGTTCGTTATCTGCGCGTGAAGTTTACGCATAGCCCTCGGACAAAAACCCCACTCCCTACTCCCCACTCCCAGTGTGAAAATTTTCCAAAAAATTTTTAAAAACAGTCAAGCAAAACCGCGAGTCCGCGCCATATATAGGGAACCTTCTTTTTGAAGGTTCGGGAAAAAACTATTTATGGAGTTGATTATGGAAGCAAACAATCAAAATCCCGCTCAGTACGAGTGGGGCCCTTTCCCTTTCAGGGACGGGGAGCGTATCTTGGACATCCGCTATGACCAGGTGTTCAAAGCCGTATTCACTAAAGACACGTCAGCGTCAAGAGGAGCGCTATCAGCACTGATTTCTGCGCTTATCGGGCGCGTTGTCAAGGTGGAGACAATTATCGCCAATGAGCCGCCTGTTGACGATTTGCGGCAGCGGTATCTGCGCTTCGATGTCGCTTGCAGAACGGAGAAAAGCGAGCCTGTCAACGTCGAAATGTCGTTTAATCCTAATGCGGATGAACTTGTTCGACTTGAGTACTATGAGGCAAAGTTATTTATCGGACAAGACATTCACGGGGAAGAAAAAAATTATAGCGATTTAAAAGAGACGTATCAAATTGCTATTCTGGCAAAACATCAATTTTTTCCGGACGAAGAACTAATACACAATTTTCTTTACTATGATCCTAAAATCAGCGTCCCGCTTGGCGGAAAAACAAGAATAATCACTGTCGAACTGATAAAGACTAAACCGATAGCCGACAAACCCATTGAAGATATGACAACTGCGGAATTATGGGCGGTGTATTTTCAATATTTGACAGACGAGGGGAAACGAGCTAAAATTATTGATATAATTAATCGAGAGGAAGGTATAGCTATGGCGACAGAAACGTTATCGAAAATAACGCAAGATGAGATAGAATACGCTCGTATGACTACACTGTTAAAAAGCGAACTTGACTATCAAAGTGGAATGGTATGCGCCAAACGTGAAGGCCGCAAGGAAGCAAATCTCGAAAATGCACAAAAAATGAAAACAATGGGCTTTTTAACGGAACAAATACAAGCTGTTACTGGGCTCTCTGAGGAAATTATCGCGCAGATTTAATTAACAATGAGCAATTAGCAATGAACAATTAGCAGTGAGCAGTGTTGTTGTTCGTTATCTGTGCGTGAAGTTTACGCATAGCCCTCGGACAAAAACCCCACTCCCTACTCCCCACTCCCAGTGTGGAAATTTTCCAAAAAATTTTTAAAAACAGTCAAGCAAAACCGCGAGTCCACGCCATATATAGGTGCCTGATCACTTGCAAGTGGTCAGGCGGGAAAAAACCACTATGGAGGACATTTATGGAAAATGCCAACGAAAAACACAAGGACACTGTTTTTACTTTCCTTTTCAGCAACCCTGCCCTATTGAGGGAACTGTATTCCGCGATAAAGGGAGTCACCCTTCCGCCGGACGTGCCCATCGACATTAACACGCTTTCAGACGTACTTTTTAGGAGGCAGAGAAACGACATTTCGTTTTTAATCGACAACCGTCTTATCGTATTGATTGAACACCAGTCAACCATCAACGAAAACATGCCGCTCAGGTGCCTGATGTACGTTGAAAAATTGTATGAAGTGATAACAAATCCCGAAGACAAGTTCAAAAGGCGGCTCGAAAAAATCCCAAAACCGGAGTTTATCGTTCTGTACAACGGCGCAGACCCGTATCCCGACTACAAAGAGCTAAAGCTTTCAGACGCTTTTATGAAAACTGACAAGATGAAAATTGATTCGCCGTTGGAACTTGTTGTGCAGGTTTACAATATCAACAAGGGGCGCAATCAGGATATATTGGGCAAGAGCAGAACGCTTGACAATTACAGCCGGTTCATAGACAAAATACGGGAGTATCAGAAGGAGTATCAGCGGATGTATCCAGAAAAGGATGACAAAAAAAAATTACTTGATAAATCGTTCAGATCTGCTATAAACTATTGTATAAAGAACAACATTCTAAAGGATTTTTTGAAGAGGCATGGTTCGGAGGTATTGAATATGTTGTACGGTGAATATGACCCTGAAGTGGAAATGAGAGTTGTCAGAGAAGAAGCGCTTGAAGAAGGCGAAGAAATTGGCATAGAAAAAGGCATGGAAAAAGGCATGGAAAAAGAAAAATTAATTATCGCAAAAAATTTGCTTTCAAAAGGTTCAACGCTTGAATTTGTGCATGAAATCACAGGACTCTCCACAGAGAAAATAAAAGAAATATTATGAGCAGTGAGCAATTAGCAGTGAGCAGTGAACAATGAACAATGAACAATGAGCAATGAGCAATGAGCAATGAGCAGTGTTGTTGTTCGTTATCTGCGCGTGAAGCTCAAGCATAGTTCCCTACTCCCCACTCCCAGTGTGAAAATTTTTCGAAAAATTTTTTAAAAACAGTCAAGCAAAATGGCACTCTCGCACCCATATAGGGTATATCAACTTTTGATATAAAACCTTGTTTTCGGGAGTAAACTATGCCAACGGTAAAAAAGAAAATGAACATGGAAGAAAACATGGATTCAGAATCAGTACGCATCTCATGGCACCCCGCTTTTGTGGAGGCCTTGCAAATGGAGCTTCAGGAGTATCAGGACGTTCTGGAATTTCATCCCGAATACCAGCTCACTTCCGAACCTTTGCGGATAGACTGTGTTGTCATAAAAAAAACGAAAGAGGCGGTTATTAAAAAGAACATCGCCGTCATATTCAAGGAGTGGAATCTTATGGAATACAAAAGCCCGGAGGATTATGTGTCTGTAGCCGATTTCTACAAGGTCTACGGTTATGCCTGCCTTTACGCTTCGTTTAACAAAGTGCCCATAACCAGTTTGACGGTTTCTTTTGTAGAAAGCCGTTACCCTAAAAAACTGTTGAAGCATTTAAAATATGAGCGTGGTTATAATGTTGCGAAAACTAGTTTCGGGATATATACTGTAAGCGGGAACATATTGCCTATACAGGTAATTGACAGCAGTAAACTTTCTGCTGAAGAAAACCTGTGGCTAAAAAGTCTGAGCGACAAACTGGGGTATGAGGAGTTTTCGCGGGTAAGCGATGAAATAGAACGGCAAGGAAAAGCGGCGCGGTTAGGCGCGTATTTTTATGTAATATCCGGAGCAAATAAAAAGGCGATGAAGGAGGTAATAAAAAAAATGAAAAATACGTTTCATCAGGTGCTTGAAGAAACGGGCTTGAAAAGCTCATTGGAAGAACGAAAATCGTTTAGTATTGCGCAAAACATGGTTAAACTGGGGCTTCCTATTGAAATAGTTATATCGGCTACCCAGCTTGATCCTGAAAAGGTAAAAACATTGTATCAGGAAAAAGTGGTTAGTGGAAACTAATGGGAAAACACGCCGTGTGAACTCTTTCGGCTGACTACTCAAACACATTCTTTTTCGCGCGTTTCTCATTCCCATTCCCGGAAAAACAAGCAGTGCAAAAATCAAGAGCGCAGCCTCCGCAGGCTTTTTTTAAACCGTCAATATTGATGTATCCCAAACTGTCCGCGCCGATTTTATGGCAGATTTCGTCCAAACTCATTTTATTTGCAATCAGGTTTTCTTCGCTGTCTATGTCCGTTCCGTAGTGGCAGGAATATTTGAAAGGGGGCGAAGAAATCCTCATGTGCACTTCCTTCGCTCCCGCGTTTTTAAGGCTCTTTACAATTTTTTCGCTAGTTGTGCCGCGCACAATGGAATCATCAACAAGGACGATTCTTTTTCCTCGGATACCCGCCGAAAGCGGATTAAGTTTTAGCCTGACCGCGCTGTCGCGCTGCGTCTGAGTGGGGTAAATAAAACTCCGGCCAATGTATCTGTTTTTTACAAAACCCGTAATCAGCGGAATATCGCTTGCGGCGCTGTAGCCGTAAGCCGCATCAAGGCCGGAGTCGGGAACGCCGCAAACAACGTCGGCTTGTACGGGATACTCCTTCGCCAGTTCAAATCCCATGTTGTACCGCGCGTTATAAACGCTTAATCCGTCAATCACGGAATCAGGGCGCGCGAAATACACATACTCAAAAATGCAAAGCCCGTGATTATTTTCTTTTTCTTCAAGTTTTACGCCATGATGCGTTATCTTCCCATTTTCAATTATTACGACTTCTCCGGGCAGAACATCGCGGACAAATTCAAAACCGCATGCGTCAAGAGCGCAGGTCTCGGAAGCGACAACGCAGCCAATTTTGCTTTCACCAATGCAAAGGGGACGGAAGCCGTTTGTATCGCGGACTGCTATCAGCTTGTTTTTGCTTGTCGCTATGACGAGCGAAAACGCCCCCTTTAGAAGCCCTGCGGCTTTGGTGACTCCTTCAAATGAGCTTTTATTTTCTGTAATATAATATGCGATTAACGAAGAGACAACTTCACTGTCGCTGGTCGCGCCAAAATGGACGCCTAGGCTTGCCAGTTCTTTGCGCATTTCAGAAGCGTTTGTAATATTTCCGTTATGGGCGGTCGCGATTCTGCCCGTCAGATATTCCGTAACAAAAGGCCCTACGTTTTCCTTTGTATTGTGTCCTGTTGTCGAATAACGCGTATGGCCGACTGCCACGCCGCCCTTTGGCAATTTTTTCAGTTCTTCGCCGGAAAATACTTCGTTGACCAAACCTATGTCTTTATGACATAGGATACTTCGATTGTTGGAGACGGCAATGCCGGCTCCCTCTTGCCCCCGGTGTTGAAGCGCAAGCAAGCCGTTGTAAGTAATGCCCGCCGCTTCATCGTCTGTTAAACTGGCTCCAAAGACTGCGCACTCCTCATTCAGTTTCCTAAAAATTTTCATACCTTTTTAAAATCCCCTCCGCTACGCTCCTTCTTGATGATCGCATATCCATCGCCTGTTTTTCAATATACCTGTGAGACTCCTGCTCGCTCATTTTCATATATGAAATTAAAATGAATTTTGCGCGGTCAATAACGCGTATATCCTCAATCTTTTGCTTCAACTGCGCGTTTTCCGCCTGCATCTTCTTTATCCTGCCCTGAACCGATTTTACAATCGACAACGCCGACCAAAAAACCGCCTTGTCAACAGGTTTTGAAATTGTTAAAACTCCGTCTTCCTCACAGGCGGCGGAGACGGAATTGAAGGATTCGTTTTTTACAATGAGGACAACCTGCGATACGCCTTTAGAGGCTACAGAGCGCGAAAAACCTTCGCCTGATTCATCAGGAAGCGGAGAATTGACAATCACCAAATCAAAGTTCTGTTTTTGCAAAAGCTTGCGGGCGCTTTCAACTGACTTTTGGCAGATAATTTGACGGCAGGAAGCCGCGCTTAACATCACAGTAAAAAAGCCGGTGTCTTTTTCTATGTCTGAAACTATTAATGCGCTATCCATACATTAATAATATAGAATTAACGATTTTTGTAGAATACCACCCTTATTCAACGGTAACGCTTTTTGCGAGGTTTCTCGGCTTGTCAATATCCAGTCCCTTATTCGCGGCGACATAATAGGCGAAAAGCTGCAAAACAATAACCGACAAAGACGGGGAAAATAAATCCTGACTTTCCGGCAGAGCGATATGAAAGATTTTTTCGGCAGATTCAACTGCAGGGCAGTTGCCGATGAGCAGTACCTTCGCGCCCCGGCTGATAACCTGTTCCACATTGCTCATAATTTTTCCGTAGAGCGAGGCGCAGTTTGAGATAGCGACAACAAGCGTATCTTCCTCAATTAAGGAAATAGTTCCGTGCTTCAATTCGCCGCCGGCGTAAGCCTCGGAGTGAATGTAGGAAATTTCTTTCAGCTTGAGAGAACCTTCCAGCGTAATCGCGTAATCAATATTTCTGCCGATAAAAAAGATGCTCTTACAGCCAACGCAGCCGGCGGCGTATTTTTGAATCGCATCGATCTGCTTAAGTATGTTCTCAACCTTTTCCGGCAGGGCTGAAATTTGCGATAACAGTTCCCGCTCCTTTTCCTCCGGTATTTTTCCCAGTTTCACGGCGAACCATACGGCTAAAAAATACAACAGCACAAGCTGGGCGGAAAAAGCTTTTGTCGTCGCCACGGCAATTTCCGGCCCTGCAGAAGTGAACAGGCAAATGTCCGCTTCCTTCGCGATTGTACTGCCCACCACATTGACTATTGAAAGCGTAAAAGCGCCTTTGTTTTTTGCCTCGCGCAGCGCCGCGATTGTATCTGCGGTTTCGCCTGACTGGCTTATTAAAATGACAAGAGTTTTTTCGTTAATTACCGCGTCCCTGTACCTGAACTCGCTTGCAAGCTCAACTTCAATCGACTGAAATCTGCACAGCCGCTCGAACACGTATTTTGCGGTAACTCCCGTGTTGTACGCCGAACCGCAGGCGGTTATCACGATCTTTGTAAAGCGCGATACGTCAAGAGCGTCAATTACGCTCTTATAGTTATTTAACGCCGATTTTATCGTTTCGCGCAAAACTTTAGGCTGTTCCATAATTTCTTTGAGCATGAAATGCGGATAGCCGCCTTTTTCCGCGCTGTCAAGATTCCACGTTATCGTCTCCAAAGTTTTTTCAAGCGGTTCTTTGTCGATGTTAAAAAATTTGACGCTGTCTTTCCGAAGAACGGCAATTTCTTTATCGTTAAGATAGTAGATCTTGTTCGTATGTTTCAACACGGCTGGCACGTCAGAGGCGATAAAATTACCGTGTTCGGACACGCCGATAATAAGCGGGTTGTCTTTTTTTATGGCGATAAGAACGTCAGGCTCGTCAACGCAAATAACCCCCAGCGCGTAAGAGCCTTCCACCGCGTTTGCGGTATGAATCACAGTATCCAGCAAATCTCCGTTGTAATAATGCTCCGCAAACTGCGCGATTACTTCGCTGTCCGTTTGCGATGCAAAATTTACCCCCCAATGCTCAAGGCGTTCTTTTAAAAGCTTGTAATTTTCTATTATGCCATTATGTACAACGGCAATTTTATTTTTACTCCCCAAGTGCGGGTGGGAGTTTATGTCAGACGGCTCCCCGTGAGTAGCCCACCGCGTGTGGCCGATCCCCAAGTGCCCCGTAAGCGGACGCTCCGCCAGCCTCGCTTCCAACGCCGTAAGGCGCCCCTTTTGTTTTATCACGTCGAAGCCGTTTTGCCCGTAAACAGCGATACCGGATGAGTCGTATCCCCGGTATTCAAGTTTTTTAAGCCCCTCAACAATAACGGGAACAGCGTCTTCTTTCCCTACATAACCAATAATTCCGCAGATAGTCTTACCCTCCTGATATGCCAAACACTTGGTTTAATTTATAAAAATTTGAACTGATTGTCAAGGGAAAAAAGAAATTCTACCACGAACCACACGAACACCACGAACTTTTTGTCCCATATCTTGTCGTTGTTCGTGTTGGTTCGTGGTAAAAAAAATAAAAGAAAAATTTAATAGTACTGTTCTATCACTAGTTTGCCCATTTTTTTCAGGCTTGCGGCAATATTCTGGATTATGTGCTTGCGGAGGTGGACGCCTGTCTGCTTAAAGATCAGATCTTCGTGCGCGGAGTTTGCGGCATTTCCTACCATTAAATAAATAACGTCCGCTGCGTGCAGCATTAGGCAGATGCGTTCAGCCGCGGTGCTGGTGGACAGCCGTTCCACCGGCTCATCAAGAATATTATAGGCTTGATTCAACGTGATTGCGCCTTCTGTTACTAAATCAATTCCTTCAATGCGGTAATCCGGAAGCTGCCCGTAAGTTTTACTCATAGTAGTTTCTACTTTTAAGCCTAACTCCTCCGAAATAATATCCGTAGTCGTGGAACCGCTGAGTATCTTCTTGCCCGGCATATCCATAAACTTTAACGCGTAATTATGATTCATCGACCGGTTGGAAGGCGGCCCTGTCAGCAGAGTTAACTCATTCGCTTCTCTGCAGTTGAGCAGTACAAGGGTAGTGTCATCCTCGTGGTTTCCGCCCGATACGGTTTTGCACATCTCAACAATGCGTTTTGAAAGATTGGCAATACTATCATAAGGCTTATAGTTTAAGTTGATGTAAGATGAAACTCCGTCCGAGCCGATGCCCATTCCATGCCCGTGTCCTAGGCCGGCCTGGCTTACTCCGTCTGAAAACATTAAAATGGAATCTCCAATATTAAGGACGCCTGAAGACTCTCCAATCACTTCAAAGCCGGCAGTGTAAAAACGCGGGGTAAGAACTTTCGCGTGGTTGTTTTGCATTAAAATAGGGTTTGGCGACTCATAAGAATAAATGGTAAATTGGCCGTCGGGTGAAATTAAAACTGCCGAGAAGGCGGAAAACGGGATGTCTTCTTTACGGGCGCGATGCATGGACGCGGCGACCGTTTCACTTGTCATGCGGATGGACATTCCCCTACGAATCAGTTCCAGAATACGGTTGGCGCAGGTGATAGCCGAGATATTGGCGTAAATCCCCGAACCAACTCCGTCGCATACCACATAAACCGTACCAATCGCCGTCCGCTCATAAAGGCAGAAATCTCCGCAGACTTCATGTTTTTTTTTATTTTTTTGATAAAGAAAATCATCAAAGAATTTCATGCCGTTTCACCGCTGTCTTCTTCATACAGCCCGATCAGACGCTTTGCTATTTCTTCGCTTTGCGCGGTGCTTTTGCCAAGATAATGCGCCATCTCCTGCGCGAACCGCACTTGATGATCCAGAAACTCCCTCGCGTGCATTAAGGTTTGCGATTTTATCGTATCCAACTGCCCGGAATCAAATTTGAGTTTTGATATATCGGAATAAATTCCGACATACTGCTTTTCTTCCCTCAGCGCATAGAGAATTTCATGATACTTGATCCCGTATTTTACCTGTATTGATTCATATTTATCCACAGCGCCGGAATGTAAGCTTTCAAAACCGCTCGCGTTTACAAGATAAGATATGCGTCTTCCTAAAATGCCGTTGTTGCACGTAAACATCCTTTGAAAAGCGGGATTCATCTTAACTATGCACAACTCGCTGTCTAAAACCACGCAACCGTTTGGCGTTGTGTCAATAATTCTGTCTGTGCGCTGTTGGGCAAGACGGCGCATGTAAGGAATGCACATCTCAGGCTCCGCCATGCCACGCACTACCGCGATTGCGTTTTCAGTACAACTGTTATAACCGCACGCGCCGCAGTTGAGTTGCAGTTCGGGAGTTATTTTTCCAGTGAGTTCAAATATTTTATGGATTTGATTTTCCGTTACCTCTTGCTGTTTTTGTTCGTCCAAAACAAAATTTGTCTGATGAGAAATCTTTTGCTCAGGGAACGCCTTGTTATTTAAAGCCGCCGCCTGCGCGTAACGAATTACGCTTTCCCGCCTTGTAAACAGATTATGAGCGTAAGCCTCGGACTCTTCGTTTCCAAAACATGGCCCCCCGACACAGCCGCCTTTGCAAAACAGCGGCTCAATCAGTTTGCCGTCAAAATCTGAATTGTTGGAAAACAACTCTAAAATATCATCAGCCCCGCTTATGTGTAATACGTCCGTCTGCGTCCCGTCATTTTGAATGTTGCCGGTTTTCAACATCCCGCCCTGAATGGGGAACAGCCTCGCGTCTCCTGTCTCATAAAATTGATCAAAACTGCTTTCAGGACAGTTTTCCAGTTGAATGTTTTCAGATAAAAGCCACTGTGAAAGTTCATTAAAAGTTAAAACAACGTCCACCGCGTCAACATTTTCCGGCCTTAAAATCTCCTGTTTTTTTGCAGCGCAGGGACCGATAAAAATTACGGCGCAACCTTCGTGCTTATCTTTAATCATTCTGCCGTGGGCTATCATTGGGGAAACTACCGGTATTAAAGCGTCCAAATATTCAAAGTGGTACTTTTCAATAAAATTGACAACGGCAGGGCAGGCGGTGCAAATGCTTCCCTTCTGCGGCTTTGCGAAAGATTGAACCGTAATGTATTTTGCGCCCTCGGCAGTTTCACTGACAAATTTAAAACCCAATTGGCGTAACGCGGAAGGAAGGCGTCTGCTGAGAGGGCCGGGAAACATGGCTGCAAAAGACGGCGCAATGCTGGCGGCTGCGATTCTGCCGCCTGCAAGCAACGTCTTTGCCTCCTCTAAATCAGAGCGCACGGTCTTGGCGTGTTGGGGACATTCCCGCACGCAAGTGCCGCATTTGATGCACAGATCATCCTCAACGTGCGCCTGTCCGCTGCTGATACTGATGGCTTTTACCGGACATTCACGCACGCAGCGGTAACAATCCTGACAGTTTGCCGTAATGGTAAAAATTGTCTGCTGTTGCATAACAGCCTCTTACCTTTTCAGTACTGTCTGTATCTCAGCCTTTGCGTTATCAAAAGTGCATTTTTCCAGCATTTTTCCATTCACGCTCAAAACGGGTCCCTTCTTGCAGTGCTTCCCGCAGAAAGTAGCCTTAAACTCGATTAAGTCTTCAAGTTTGTTATCCCTGATGTAATTCATTATGTCTTTATAAAGATCCTGCGCGCCGCGAAGGAAACAACTGGTACCAAAGCAGATTTCCAAAGTAAGCTCTTTATTGCCGGAAGACTCTCCAAGCATAATATCTTCTTGAGTGATTCTCTTACGGTTTTCAAACGTTGTATGCAAAAGCTCATGCGCTTTTTCGTGATTCAGGCTTTCCGCGTAAATTTGCTGCAAGTACGGGTTCTCGGATGAAACATGGAATTGCATCATTTTATCGTTATCAAAAAGCCCCTTTGAGCGTTTTATAACAGCTAACCTATCCGATGTTATCGGCTGGCCGCCGCCGTTGACGCATCCGCCTGAGCAAGCCATGACTTCGATTAAATCGTAATTGACTTCCCCTTTACGGATTCTGTCGATCAGGTTTCTCGCGTTCGCAAGGCCGCTGACAACCGCCAACTGCAGTTTCTGGCCTCCGACAATAATCTCGGAAGTTTTAATTCCGTTTTCGCCGCGTAATTGTTTGAATTCTTTAGCTGAGCCTTTTTCCAGTACTTCACCTGCAAACCTAAGCACCGCTTCGCTTACGCCTCCTGAGGAGCCGAAAATAACAGCGCCGCCCGTTGAATAGCCAAACGGCATGTCAAAAGAGCCAAGTTCCATTTGGTCAAATTCAACGCCATTTTCCTTCATCATCAGCGCAAGTTCATTGCTGGTAATGACAAAATCAATATTCGGGTTTCCGTTTGTTTTAAACTCGTCGCGGCTGGCTTCAAATTTTTTCGCCGTACAGGGCATTACCGACACCACCACCAGATTTTCGCGGGTAATGTTTAATTCCTTACACAGATATTCTTTGCACAGTGAGCCGAACATCTGCATCGGGGAGCGGCAGGTTGATAAATTGTTTAAAAAGTCGGGATAGTACTGCTCTGCAAATTTAACCCACGCCGGACAGCACGAAGTGAACATCGGCAAATTTTCTCCGCTCTTTCTGCGTTCCAAAAATTCTTTTCCTTCCTCAGTTACGGTAAAGTCCGCGCCGAAACAAGTGTCATAAACCCGATCAAAACCCATTCTGCGAAGGGCTGTGATGATCCGCCCGATATGGAGCGTGCCGGGGTCTTTGCCAAAGTATTCGCCAAGAGCCACGCGCACGGCGGGAGCAATTTGCACCACTACCGTTTTGCTCTTGTCGTAAAGGGCGTCCCAAACGCCGTTGATTTGATATTTGGGAGTAAGAGCGCCGACCGGACAGACCTTTACGCATTGGCCGCAACCCACGCACTCAATCTCGCCGATTCCCTTATTGAAACAGGTTCCAACGTGCGCCTTCGCCCCTCTGTACGAAAAACCTAACGCGCCTACAGATTGAATTTCTTCGCACACCCTCACGCAGTCGCCGCAGAGTATGCACTTGCTTGGATCGCGCAATATTGCAAGCGATGAAAAATCTTTCGGCTCATCGCGCCCCATCTTTTTAAAACGCACATTGGATATGTCCAATTGTTTCGCAATTGCCTGAAGGCGGCAATCCCCGCTCTTTGGGCAGGTAGTGCAGTTCTGATCGTGGCTTGCAAGCAAAAGTTCGATAATCACTTTGCGAATATTTCTGATTTGATTCGTGTTGGTGTGTATTACCATACCATCTTCCGCTTTGGTGGAGCAGGCGGGAAGAATACCCTTCCCTTCGACTTCCACCATGCACATACGGCACGCGCCGTAGACGCTGATTTCCGAATGATAACAGAACGTGGGCAGTTCAATCCCCGCCTTCCGGCAGAGTTCCAATAAATTGCGTTCCCCTTCAATTGGAACCGCAGCTTGGTCAATTATTACAGTTTGATTTTTCATAACACACCTATCCTTTTACAATGGCAGAGAATTTACAATTCTGTATACATGCGCCGCACTTGATACATTTTTTAGTATCGATAGTATGCGGTTTCTTTAATTCGCCGCTAATCGCCTCAACCGGGCATTTTTTCGAGCAAAGAGTACAACCTTTGCATTTATCGGGGTGAATTTTATAGTCAGCAAGAGCTTCACAGTTTCCGGTCGGACATTTTTTGTCAAATACGTGGGCGTTATACTCGTCCCTGAAATATTTTAAAGTAGACAACACCGGGTTGGGAGCCGTTTTGCCGAGAGCGCACAAAGAGCCGACTCTAACAACCTGCGAAAGATCTTCTAGCAGGGCTAAGGTATCCGCAGTTGCCCTGCCTTCGATAATTTCATCGAGAAGCACCAGCATCTGACGGGTTCCTTCTCTGCATACCACGCATTTTCCGCAGGATTCGTTTTGCGTAAACTGCATAAAATACCTTGCGATTTTTACCATGCAGGTACCTTTATTCATTACGACAAGGCCACCCGAGCCAACCATCGCTCCGACTTTTGCCAAGTTGTCATAATCCAGAGGCATGTCCAGATGTTCCTGTGTGAGACAGCCGCCCGATGGTCCGCCAATCTGCACCGCTTTAAAATCACAGCCGCAAAGAGAGCCGTCGTCGTTTGTAACGCCGCCGCCGATGTCGCCGATAATTTCCCGCAGCGTCGCGCCAAACGGCACTTCGATTAATCCGGTATTAGCGACATGGCCTGTAAGCGCGAAAGTTTTTGTTCCCTTCGATGTCGCCATACCCAGCTTGGCGTATTCATCTGCTCCCATGCCGAGGATAAGCGGAACCGTCGCTAAAGTTTCAACGTTATTGACGGCGGTAGGCTTTCCGAACAAACCTTTCTCAGCGGGGAAAGGCGGCTTTAATGTAGGCATACCGCGTTTGCCCTCGATAGAGGCAATCAACGCGGATTCTTCGCCGCAGACAAACGCGCCCGCGCCTTCTTTTATTTCGATATTAAAATTTCTGCCCGTGCCGAAAATATTATCGCCTAATATGCCGGCTTCCTGCGCTTGAGCAATTGCCGCCCTAAGCCGCTTTACCGCAAGGGGATACTCCATACGCACATAAATGTATCCGTGTGTGGCATTTATCGCCTTTGACGCGATCATCATTCCTTCCAGTACCGCGTGAGGATTTCCTTCCATTACGCAGCGGTCCATGAACGCGCCAGGGTCGCCTTCGTCGCCGTTGCAGATAACGTACTTCACTTCGTTTTCATGGATACGGGTTAAATCCCATTTGCGCCCTGTGGGGAAGCCCGCGCCGCCGCGCCCTCTAAGGCCGGAAGCGAGCATTAAATCGCAGAGTTCCTTGTCTTTCATTTCCTGCAACGCTTTACGCGCCATGAAATAACCGCCGTGATAGACGTATTCGTTTAAATTTTTAACGTCGATATTACCGCACAGCGCTAGCGTCAACCGATGCTGCTTCTGGTAAAAAGGGATTTTATCCATGTCTTTTACCGGCGCGCCGTGGTCGGGGCTGGTGTAGAGTAGGCGCTCGACATACTCGCCGCCTACAAGTGTTTTTTCTACGATTTCTTCTACGTCGTTGGGAGAAACCTTGGTATAAAGAATGCCTTTCGGTTTTATTGTTACAAGCGGCCCCATCTGGCAAAAGCCCTGACAGCCGCTTTCCGCGATTGAATAATCGCCCTGTTCACATTCCAACGCGACTGCAACTTTTAACCCGCGCTTTGACAATTCTTCGCGGAAACGGTCGTAAATTTTTAAGGAGCCGCCCGCCACGCAGCCGGTTCCAGCGCAAATAATAATGCGCGGTTTTTGACATGCCGCCGATTGCTCAAACTGCTCCTTCCTTTGTTCTAATGTCAATTTTTCAGGCATTTGCGGATTCCTCCTTTCGAATTTTATCAATAAGAGCTTTTGTTTTTTCAGGGTTCATCGATCCGTACACATCTTCGTTGATTACAACTACAGGCGCGATGCCGCATGCCCCAAGGCAGTTTACCGTCTCCAGCGTAAACAGCAAGTCGTCCGATGTTTTTTTCTTCTCGTTGAGTTTAAGCTCTTTTTCCAGCATGTTAATGATGGCTAACGATTTTTTAACGTGACAGGCCGTCCCGTCGCACACCTTGATAACATATTTGCCTTTTGGATCAAGGGTGAAATGTGAATAAAAAGTCGCAACACCAAAGACAATTCCCGGCGAGACTTCCAGAGCCGTCGCGACATAGGTCATTATGTCCTCCGGCAGATAGGAATACGCTTCCTGAATCTCCTGTAAAATGGCGATCAGGTTGCTTGAATTGCGTTGGTGACGATCCAATATGTCACAAACCATTTCAAATTTTTTTCCGAATTCATTTTTCATACAGAATCAACTCCTTTTCCCATGAATTCTTTCCATCCATACCGCAGGCTTTTATGCTTGTGGGAATGTTCCATGTAAACTAAGTTTACTAATAAATTAGTTACACTTTATTTAACATAACATTGTAGTAAATATACAAAAATTTGTCAATACATTCGAGTAGGCTTACCTTAATTTATTTCCGCCACCACAAAATCCCTATAACCCTGTGGCGCAAGGTTATAGGGGTACTGGATGTTCTTCGTAAGTTATGCGTTTTGCGGTATTTGCGGAATGGACGCGAATCCGCGCTCAAGTTCCGCATCGGTTGGAATATGGTCCTCCATTGTTTTATTGTTGTACGCGGTGTAAGCCGTCATATCGAAGAAACCTGTTCCGCTTAAACCAAAAACGATGACCTTTTTTTCGCCTGTTTTTTTGCACTCAAGAGCTTCGTCAATAGCGGCTTTAATCGCATGGGAAGATTCCGGCGCGGGAAGTATGCCCTCCACCTTCATAAAACGGACAGCCGCGTCAAAAACATCGGTCTGAACCGCAGAGCGGGCTTCCAAAACACCGTCTTTGTAAAGCTTTGATAATGCGGCGTTCATGCCGTGGTAGCGAAGACCGCCCGCGTGGTTTGCCGACGGGATAAAGCCGTTGCCCAAAGTCATCATTCTGATGAGCGGGGTTGTCTTTGCCGTATCGCCAAAATCATAGGCAAAACGACCGCGCGTAAAAGACGGACATGAAGCCGGTTCAACGGCGATAAAACGCGTCTTGGATTTGCCAGCAAGTTTTTCGCCCACGAATGGAGAAATAAGTCCCCCCAAATTTGATCCGCCTCCGGCGCATCCGATGATTATATCGGGTTTGACTTTGTACTTGTCAAGCGCGATTTTTACTTCCTGTCCAATTATTGATTGATGGAGCAAGACATGATTTAATACGCTTCCAAGCACATAACGGCACTTATCGGTTTTTACGGCGGTTTCTATTGCTTCGGAAATGGCGCAGCCAAGAGAGCCGCCCGTCTTAGGATCGGCTTCCAATATTTTACGCCCCGACTCTGTGGTATTGGACGGCGAAGGAATCAAGTTTGCGCCATAGGATTCCATCAACGCTTTACGGTAAGGTTTCTGCTCTGAACTGACTTTCACCATGTACACTGTCAATTTTAAACCGTAGAAAGCGCAAGCCATCGCCATTGCGGTTCCCCATTGTCCCGCGCCGGTTTCCGTAGTGAGGGATGTAAGCCCTTCTTTTTTCGCGTAATAAGCCTGAGGTCCCGCCGAGTTTAATTTATGGGAACCGGAAGTGTTTGTTCCCTCAAACTTGTAATAAATTTCCGCAGGTGTTTCCAGCGCTTTCTCAAGGTAATAAGCGCGGACGAGCGGAGACGGCCTATATGCCCGGTAAAAATCCTGAATATCTTCAGGGATGGGGATAAGACGCGTAGTATCGTCCATTTCCTGATCGATTACGCCCTTACAAAAAACAGGTCCCAAATCTGCGGGAGTTACCGGTTTAAGGGTTCCCGGATGCAGCATCGGGTCGGGCTTTGACTTCATGTCCGCCCTAAGGTTGTACCAATGTTTTGGCATTTCATCTTCTGCAAGATAGATTCTTGTAGGTATTTTCTTTTTCATTATACGACTCCTAAAATTTTTATTCTAATATATTACCATATTATCCAATAAATTTCAAGAACCATTGACATCTTCTTATCTAATTAGTAAATTATAAATTGCAATCAACTTGGCCGGCGTGGTGGAATGGCAGACACTGAGGACTTAAAATCCTCTCCCAGCAATGGGGTATGAGTTCGAGTCTCATCGCCGGCAAATAGCGGATTTTTTACTTTACAATAATGTTGAGGACTTATAATCCTCGGCTAACAACAGCACGGCGTAGCCGTGTAGATCAAAAATGCCGCACGCCGTAGCACCAAGAAAGCCGCATATTAGAAAAAAGCAAGGGCACCTTTAGGTGACCGACAGTGCGGCCCAGCAATGGGGTATGAGTTCGAGTCTCATCGCCGGCACAACGTAAATCTTTATGTATTAAAGAATTACTATAGGGCTACCCTAAGGCGAAAAAACCCTTGGGGCGTATCCCCGGACAGTTTTGTTTTTTAGCCAGCGTTTAAAAATGATACGCCAATTGGGAAGCAGTAGCTTATTCCAAGGAAAATTATATATGTGGTGGTATTTTACTAAGAAAAAGGTAGCTGGAATTTATCCAAATAAGATGGGAAAGCGCTTCTTAATAATCGAAGTTATTTTTTTATAGATTGGCATATCGGGGGTGGGCATATTTTTACGAAGTTTTTCAGCGGCAGGGACAATATCTGCGAATATATCTTTTATGGTTTTCATCATATTTGTAGCATTTTGTTCCAGATTTTCAAATAAAGCGATAAAATCTTTTTGTTTTAGAGAACTATATTTCCCCTTGCCGTTTATAAGCATAGCCATTTCATGGTCTATGACGCTTTCGGGGTAAACCTCGGTTGAAAGTAAATCATAAAATGGGGCAAGTTTAACTCCTGAACCGGTGTGAAGCAAAGACAAATTTTTCGCATGGGCGTCAGTATTGCCTATTAAATAATTGAAAATAATCCATTCCATAAAACGGATGATGTCAGAAAGGCGATTTTCAGAAAATTCATTAATGATCCTGTAACAATCCTTTATTTTCGCTCCGCCGCCCGTCTGATATTTCTTGCCGGAAACAATACCAAGCGCCTGACAAAAATCTTCCTGATGTATACGCTGAACCGTTCTGTTGTTAATGTATCTGTCATATCTTGTTATTTCAAGATACGGACGGCCTTCGGCTTCCAACAGTTCAATTTCAGAAACGTTAGATAAAATAACCTTTGCGAGTTTCATGCAAAAAAGTTCGTTTTGCAATAAATCAGGAAATCTTTTATTTGTAATCTTTATTATATGGGTTGTAGGAGCTACATCGCTTGAACGATAATATTTTTTGTCAAGTTTATATACCGCAAATTTTGACTGTGCCCCAGCAAGTGAAAGCCGTGGCGGATTTTCGATGCTTGTAAGCAATGGATCCTGCGGCAGTTTATCTATTATTTGCGCTATTTTTCGGGAAGATATTTCACTCGTTTTTTCTCCGCTATTATCAGGCGTTGTTTCATAAAAAGCCACCGCTCCTGCGCAGTCTCCGCCGAATCTGCCAAGAATGGAAAAAACATTATTGCCCGAAGCATGTTCTTTTGTAAGTATTTCAAAAGCCTCGCCCTCAGGAGTTAAGTTCTCAAAAAACGGATAAGTTAAGGCGTGGGGATAACTTTCCTCCCTTACAGGTAAGCGAACGGATAAAGGAGAGGCGTTATTATCATATTGAAATGTTAGCTGTAATAAATCATCTTCGGATAATACGCCAACTTTTTCTCCGCAAAGATACACGTTAAGCTTTCTGCTCATTTGCCGTCCTCATTAATATTGAGCACTTCTATTTTTATGCCAAGAATATCAGCGACTCGTAAGGCTTTGTTAAGCTGTATCGTAGGCTTGCCCTTTTCAAGGTCGCCAATAAAACGCACCCCGGTATTTGCGGTCGCCGCCAATTGTATCTGAGTGGCTCCCTGCCGTTTACGGTATGCCCGAACAGCCGCCCCGAAAGATTTGGAATCTTTTATTTTCATAATTTTCCCTATATTACCTATCGGTAAGAATAACGTATTTTTTACGAAAAATCAAGTAAATCTTACTTATCGGTAATAAAATATGGGATTTGCGAGGAATTTGCTTAGAATGTTACCGAACGGGAATATTAATTATAATAGAACTTCCTCGCATCTCTCCAACTCTACTTTGTGGGTTTGTGATGTGTACGGGTGAGGAATTTATAAAAACACTTGAAAAATTTTCCTTTTTAGCATATAATAATAATGTTAGGACCCCCGCACCTCTCCAAATCTGCTTTGTGGGTTTGTGATGTGTAACAGTGGGGGGACGTTTTTTTATGACATTGATAAAACCACCTACTACATATAAGCAACAAATAGAAAAGCTTCGCTTAAGAGGCTGTATAATTGAGGATGAAGCTCATGCCATTGATATTTTGACAAAAGTTAATTATTACCGTTTAACTGCTTATTTTTTACCATTTAAAAAGAAGGATAATTCTTATCTTGAGGAATATTATAATGTTACTTGTTATCTCCGGCATACCTGTTGACATATCAAAAAAAAGCATAAAAAATATGCACCTCTATGTTAAGCCGCCAAATGGGGATGTAACAGTATCCGCTCCTCTCTCCATGAGCAATGAAGAAATTGAGTTGTTTGTGCATACAAAAATCAGTTGGATAAAAAAACAAATAAAAAAGTTTAATACTCAACTTCGCCAATCCAAACGCGAGTATGTTTCAGGTGAAACGCTGTATGTTTGGGGGAAGCAGTACTATTTACAAATTGAAAGTGGCGGCAGAAATTCGCTTGAGTTGTCCGGCGATAAGGCAATCTTCACTGTCCGAAAAAACAGCGATACCGCACAACGTGAGAAATTTATTCGGGAGTGGTACCGCAAGCAGTTGAAAGGTGAAATAGAGCGGCTTCTTCCAAAGTGGGAAAAAATTACAGGGTTAAAATGCAATAGTTGGCAAATAAAATATATGACTAGCCGTTGGGGATCTTGTAAACCTATAGCAAGAAAAATATCTCTGAATCTGCAACTTGCCAAGAAAACGCCTGAGTGTCTTGAATACATTATCCTGCATGAACTTGTTCACATTTTAGAAAAACACCACAACGAACGATTCTATTCGTTTATTAAAAAATATATGCCAAAGTGGAAAGAAATTAAGTCCTCATTAAATAGGCAAACGCTTGACTATTTGGAATGAAATAAAAACAGCGTTAAATAATTGTTCTTTACGCCATTGTCGCGCCATCGGCACGACAATTCCCTCTTACCGCAGCACCCGCACCTTTACATCTTTAATCATCACTCGCTCCGCTGTAGCGTCGCCTTTGTATTCAACGCTTACTTCCGCTGACTTGGCTTCTTTGCCAAGAGCGATAGGCGCGCGATAGTAAACTTGATTTTCCCAGCGCAATGTTCCTTCAAGAACCAGAACATAGTTGCCAGAGAGAAGAGCCGTACCCTTGCTGTCGGTGCCGTCCCATGTGCAGGTCAGCATCCCTGTCTGCGGCGTCGCGCCGCTTACCGCGTCAATCTGGGCTTTTGTCAACTTTGATGGGTCGGCTTTTTTTACCCACATGGGGATTGTAGCGGGTCTTTTGCTATAGCCGCCATTAGCCGTCCATTTTGTAACATAAAGCGTCTTTATGTACTTGCCTTCAGTATCTTCAATCCACGCCGCAAACTGATTGCTAGCGGCCCCGCTCTGACGCGTAAATGTAAAAGTCAACTCAACTGCCGCCGCAGACGGCGCTTGCTGCGCCGCCGCGCATGCTAAAACTAAAGTAGTCAATATAACAACAAATAAAAACCTTTTCATAGTACCCCCTGTTTAATTAATTGTAACATAAAAAATAAAAACTTGCCATAAAATTTAGGGAATGGGGAGTGGGGTTATTGTTCGAAAGCTATGCGTGGACTTTACGACAAGATAACTGACAAAAACCCCTTCTTCCCTCTTTGTGTTCTTTGTCTCTTCGTGATCTTAGTGTGAGCTCTTTTCGCTATCCATTAAAAAAAAGAAGCCTGACCACATTTAAGTGGTCAGGCGCCTTTCCGAGAGACGCCGTCCAACCGCTAAAATTACTCTTAGCGGCTGGAGGTATTGCTTACTGCAGAAGAGAAAGAACCGATTGACCTCTTTGATTTGCCTGCGCCAGCATGGCGGTGCCTGCCTGTGTAAGAATCATGTTCTTGGTATAAGTTACCGTCTCATTCGCCATGTTTGTGTCACGTATACGAGACTCAGAAGCTTGCATATTTTCAGCTCCAATGTCCAAGCCGCGTACTGCGTGCTCAAGGCGGTTCTGGTAGGCGCCAAGATCAGCCCTTTGTTTGCTGATGATCTGTAACGCATGATCGAGAGTTCCAATGGCACGATTGGCACTGTCCGGGCTGGACAGTGAAATAAAAGTATCGTCACCAACGTTGCGGATACCAAGACCCTTAGTTGTCATTGTGCCGATAAACACCTGTTCACGCTGATCCATGTTAGCTCCAATATGAAGCCACATAGACGCTGTAACCACATTTTCGCCGATAGGTCTGCCGAAACGTCCCGTTAATACGTTCATCCCGTTGAACTGCGCGTGTGACGCGATTCTGTCAACTTCGTCAACAAGGGCTGAAACTTCAACCTGGATGTACATTCTGTCTTCGTCGGTATAAATACCGTTCGCAGCCTGTACTGCCAGTTCACGCAGACGTTGGAGAATGTCCTGGGATTCTTGCAGGTAACCTTCCGTTGTTTGAATGAATGAAATACCATTCTGGGCGTTAGTTGACGCCTGATTCAAACCGCGGATTTGTGACCTCATTTTTTCTGAAACTGCAAGTCCAGAAGCGTCATCACCGGCGCGATTGATGCGAAGTCCAGTCGACAATTTTTCCATATTCTTATCCAGGAACACCTGGGTAACTTTGAGGGACCTGTCGGCTAACATTGCACTTAAGTTGTGATTGATTATCATATACTCACTCCTTTGGCTTTTCCGGCGCCCCGTCATCGACGGTTATGCGCCGCGGCTTCCATGCCGTACAATAAACCGCTTTGCGGCTTTTGTTCGAGTTTCACCAACGGAAAAACTCATTCTAAGTTTGCGAATATTCGCCAGATGCGAATATTCATGTGCCATTTGCGTTTTCCTAAGGAATTACTTCCCGAAAAACTAGAACCCTCGACCCACCGTTCCCGGAAGGGTGAGGTTACCCGAATAAATAAAGGAGGTCCAACGGACACATTATTCAGCCGGGAAAGGAATGTCTTAAAGACTTTGAACCAAAATCCTTAGAGACTTTTCCCACTTCATTCTTAATATCGGAATTCAAAAAAATAGCTTTAGTGTTAAAAATCAAAATAAAACTCTAGAAAGATATTTTAATTCATACTAAAATAACTTCATGGATGATATTTCCGGCTCTCAGGTAGATTTGATACGCGAAGTTTTTCACTATCAAAACAGGTTCGAAGGTTCTACTATGGTCTTTAAAATTGATTTCCCCGTAACGGAAGACCCCGGTTTTCCGGGCCTTGTGAAAGACCTTGCACTGCTGGCAAAAACAGGCTTCAAGGTAATCATTGTTCCCGGAGTCAGGGAAAACATCGACGCGGTTTTCAAACAGCATGATATCGATTCATCCTACGCTGCGACTCAAGACAGTCCTGTCCGTGTTACAACCTCGGAAGGAATTTCCTATGTTGAAATGGCGGCGTTTCACATAGCAAGCCGCTTTATGACATCCCTGTCCGGCAGCAGGGTAGACGCGGTAATCGGCAACTTTGTAAGGGCGAGGGGACTGGGCGTAATTAACGGCATAGATGCCGAGTACACCGGCACGGTCGATAAAATCTACACGGATTCGCTTAAAAGGGTACTGGAATTGGGTATGGTTCCAATCCTTCCCTGCGTCGGCTGGAGTCCTTCAGGAAAGCCCTACAATGTGCCAAGTGACGAAATCGCCCTTGCCGTTTCAAAAGCACTGGGAGCTATAAAATTGTTCATTATTACGGCTACCCAAGGGTTGAACATTACAAGACTTACCCCAAAAGAAACAGAAAATTTGATAAATACAGGCTCAACCTTCATGCGGGAGCTAAAATTGGCTCTAAAAGCCAGTCAGGAAGGCGTTCACAGGGTGCATATTATTGATGGAAGGGAAGAAGGAGCAGTTTTAAAGGAAATTTACTCAAATCTCGGCGTAGGAACGATGATATATACCGATGAATACGACTCCATCCGCCCATTACACTCCAAAGATATGCCAGACATTTTACGTTTAATGGAACCTTTTATGCAAAAAGGCATCCTTATCAGGCGGAATCCTGAGCAAATACAGGAAAAAAAGACCGATTATTCCGTTTTAGAGATTGACGGCTCGATTCGCGCCTGCGGAGCGCTTCACGAGTGGGGCGAAAAACAGGGAGAAATTGCCGCCGTAGCGACAGACCCAAACTACGCCGATCTCGGTCTTGGCAGAAAAATTGTCGGCTTCCTTATAGAAAAAGCCAAAAAAACCGGTCTGCGGCGCGTTTTTGTGCTAACAACTCAGTCACAAGACTGGTTTGAATCGTTGGGTTTTAAAGAGTCTTCCGTAGACAATCTGCCCGAGAAAAAGCGCCAAATTTACGATCAAACTCGTAGGAGCAAAGTTTTCGCGCTTGATCTGTAAAGATTTAATCATATATAAAGAAGAATTTACCACGAACCACACGAACAGGGAGCGAACCTTGAGAGCAATTAGCAATGTTGTTGTTCGTTATCTTTGCGTGGTCTCACGACTAGTATTTTTTAAATCCAAATCCGATGCAAGGACTTATGCTCCATGCTGAAAGACTGCCGTTTCTTTTTTCATTTGAGCTTTCCAGCGTTTCCGATGAATAAAAATCATAGGAAAGTTGTAAACGCCCAAAAACATATATATTTGGAAAAATAAAATATTTACCGGTGATATTTGTACCAAGACCTAACTGGTATGAGTATACGCTTCCTTCTCCATCATATATACCCCCAATAAGACACCCGTGTATTCCCGCGCCTAAAGAAAGAAGTGTTTTTTCATTATTATAAATAATAAATGCCGGTCCTAATAAAATATCCGCTCCTACAGCGAATTTATACCAATCATGTGTTTCTGAATTCCCCTGTACGGTAATTTTAACTTCTTGTGGAAAGAAAACATCAGCATAAAAACCAAGACCGATGTTTTCTAAAAAATATGTTGTATATGCAAAATTCAAGCCTATAGAAGATACTGCGTTCTCTACATCACCGGTGATTTTTTCATCAGTATATGTATGCGGATTTTGTCTGGTAAAATCACGAGCTTTAGTATGTATCATACCATGATAACTTATACCTATTTCAGTATTATCATCCAATACCCCTTTTGCAAAACATAGCGAAACCGATAAAAACAACAAAAGCCCGAAAATAATCTTTTTCATAAAATACTCCATGTTTTAGGCATATCCTAAATCCGTAATATATACAAATTTTACTCCTTGTTATCTGCGGTGTCAAGAAAAAAATTTCCGGCTAAACAGACGGTAAAATCCATTATAATCAATATTGTTAATTCTTAATTTTTCATGTAAATTATAATCAGGTATTTGGAAAAACATGAAAATTGCGATAGTAACTGATATTCACGGCTCTACTAATTGGCGAATGGTCATGAAAAGGGTTGATGAATTCGACAAGATTATCTTTTTGGGGGATTATTTTGACGCATGGACCAACAAATGGCCTGGGCAAATGAATAACGCGTGTAATATAATTACATTTAAAAAACGTTTTCCAAAAAAAGTTGACCTGTGCTGGGCTAATCATGATACAAGTTATTATCTCGGTGAAAGATGTTCAGGGTATCAATTAGGATATGCGGTAGATATAATAGAATTTTTTAATAAGCATAAAGAACAATTTGAAGTAGTTTATATTTATGACGAATGGATTTTTTCTCATGCCGGAGTGTCCGAAGAATGGATGTCTTGCGCGGGAATAAAAACGGTAGAAGAAATAAATACGCTCTTTAAAGAAAGTCCAAATTATTTTAGATGGGTTGGACCGGACAACTTTGGAGATAATCCAAATGAAGGTCCTCTATGGATTAGGCCAAAATCATTAATGAATAACGCGGTTAAAAATTATAATCAGGCAGTCGGACATACGGAATTGTACGATGGTCCAAAAGTAATCTGTAAAAACAAATTAAAATTTGTATTCACAGACACTGGAAAGCATGACCATTTAACTATAGTCGATACTGAAACCAATGAAGTAACCTTTAAAAACATTGCTATACTTTAAATCCTCTTTTTCAGGGGTTCGAATCCCCCTCACCAGTCTTTGGAGATAAAGGGGAACAATAAAAAGCACGCCGTCAAGGCGTGTGGATGAATAATTCCAAACGTTCCGGCGCAATAAAAATTAATAAGATGAACAAAGTGAGAGAACTGTCCAAAAAGAAAATTTCTACCACGAACCACAAGAACTTTTAGTACTATGGAAAAGCGGTAACAGATACAATGGGTAACCACTATACGATGTATGCCCAAAGAATTTATTGAGTACAGGCGGGCAGGCTGCGCACGCTGTAAAAACTTCGTAAGAGTCCGCCTACGAGCCTTTCGGCGACTGAACAGCGGTAGGTAGAAAGCTTTATCTAGGGTACGTCGCCGAACTTTTATTCTCTGAATTTTCTTTGTTTTGTTCCAAAGTCTCTCCGGCGGGGAACGCCCGAAAGATGTTTTTACATCGCACGCAGCCTGCCCGCCTGTACTCAAGGATTTTATTGGGCATACATCTTCTAGCGCTAATAAGCAATGAACAATTGGTACTTTGCGTGTCCACTGCAAGGCAAGGTGCGCTATGAAAAAGTTGTAACAGGTACTCTGCGTTATCCTTTTTATTCCGCATACAGGATTAATTCTGCTACAGGATTAAATAGATTAAATGGAATGGTCGTTGTGGCTACAGTAAGATTATATTTAATAAGAGTAGTGGAACCATCTTCTGTATAAGCATAGATAACGTCATCATTAAAATCATCTTGAGTATTGTTAACATCTAAATAAAATATAATATAATAACTACCTGTACCGGTAAATGGACGCATTGTTGTTACAGATATCAATGGGATTGTAACAGTTGTGCTGGTGATATTTACTTGACCAACAGCAACCATATCAATCCTATTATTAGAGTTATCCACAATATCTACTGTTATTTGCTTTCCGTTTAATGTGACTCCTCCTACAGTTGCAGGAATACCGGTGATAATCATAGTCTTTGGTACGTCGTCATCATCGTAATCATCGGGCATTTTTGTCCACATATTGTCATATTCCGATCTCATATACGTTCCTGCTTTTCCTCTTCTTGAGTAGGTAGTCTTTAAGTTGTCGCCGCCCAATCCATCCCATCCTTCAGGAAAGGCACTGTCTCCAAAATTAGCGTCTGTTATGTTGCTCCCTGTTGCAAAGGTTACGCTGGTAAGGCTTGTGCAATCGGCAAAAGCGCGCTCTCCAATGCTTGTAACGCTATTGGGTATAGTTACGCTGACAAGATTTGTGCAATCCCTGAAAGCGTCGTCAATTATGCTAGTAACGCTGTTTGGTATGGTTACGCCGGTAAGATTATTGCTAGAAGTAAAAGCGTTTTCCCCAATAACGGTGACGCTGTTTGGTATAGTAAAAGCGCCTGTTCTGCCTCCTGGATATTTAACTAAAGTTGTTTTATTTTTATTATACAATACGCCGTCAACAGAACTATATGCGGTATTTTGAGCAGCAACGTTTATTGCGGTAAGGCTGCTACAACCATCAAAAGCCCCCAATCCAATACTTGTAACGCTGTTTGGGATGGTTACGCTAGTAAGGCTGGTGCAATCGTAAAAAACCCAATTCCCGATGCTTTTAACGTTGTTGGGGATGGTTACGCTAGTAAGGCTAGAGCAATATTGAAAAGCCCCATCCCTAATACCGATAACGCTGTTTGGGATGGTTATACTGGCAAGTCTGGTACAACGGTTAAAAGCGCCCTTTCCAATGGTTTTGATGCCGCTTACTAAAGTTACGCTGGTAAGGCTGGTGCAATCGTGAAAAACCCAATCCCCAAAGCTGGTAACGCCGTTGCCTATGGTTACACTGGTAAGGCTTGTGCAGCTCATAAAAGCCCCATACCCAATGCCGGTAACGCTGCTGGGTATGGTTATGCTTGTAAGGCTTGTGCAGTTTTCAAAAGCCCAATCCCCAATGCTTTTAACGCTGTCCGGTATGGTTATGCCGGTAAGGCTTGTGCAATCGTAAAAAGCACTTCTCCCAATGCTTTTAACGCTGTTGGGTATAGTTACACTGGCAAGGCTGTCGCAAGGGTAAAAAGCATAACCCCCAATACCGGTAACCGGTTTTCCGTTTATCTGTGTCGGTATGGTTACAGCAACTCCGGTTCCATTATAACCGGTAATGACTGCCACGTCTCCGATTACATAAGAAAAATCGCCGGAAGTACCGATGCTGCTGTATTTTGTATATGTATATGTAAAGATACGTGAATTATCATTATACGTAAAAGTAAGCTTAACGCCGCTTATTGAATAAGCCACCCACTCGGTATATTTTTTTTCAACCCAATCATAATCATCATAATTCCAATAATGAGTATATTGCATTATTATCAGGCTGTCGCTGACAGTATAAATTCCCTTCCGCACATTTGGTATTTCAAAACTACCATCATTATTGAATATAATTATTTCATTACCGTACATACCACCGTACCAAATTCCGTCAAGAGTAGCTGTCTTTTCTATTCTTGTTGTTGTTGTTCCGTTATCGCAGGATAGTGCGATACATCCGATGATTGCTATTAAAATGATTGTCACCCACTTGTTTTTCATACTAATACTCCTTTTTCTTGAGGACAAAATAATTTTTCTGCCCAGAATCGAAATTTATTCATATTTCACTACAGAAACAATGAATAAATTCATACTACAAAACAATATAACATTAATATATTCATATTGTAAAGAGGAAAATATGGATAATTTCATATTATGAGTTATGGGATTCAAGGAAAATCTCAAGGAACAGCTAAGTTTTTCCGGTATGTATGTTAAAGAACTAGCGGCCTTATCAGGTGTCAAAAAGCAAACCCTTGACACTTACTTAAATGTACATAACTGTATGCCCTCGGCAGATGCCGCCGTAGCAATAGCGCAGGCGCTTGGCGTATCAGTGGAATATCTTGTTACCGGCAAAGATGCCAGGCAAAAAATAACCCAATATCCCCCTGAAGCCAAAATGGTAGCAGATATAATTGCGCAAATGGAAAAGAAAAACCGTAAAATGGCAGTCGCCATAATAAAGTCCATGAAAAAACAGGAAGATGAAGAAAAAAAATGACCCTGCAAGAAGCCTATCAAACATTGCTTGAATGTTCTTTCTTCCATATTTTACCCTATAATCCCTTTATGTGTATAATCTTCTCCACCCCACAACAAACATATAAAAACCCATCCCACCTCAGGGGTTCGAATCCCCCCACCAGTCTTTGGAGATAAGGGGGAACAATAAAACGCACGCCGCTTAAGGCGTGTGGATGAAAAATTCTACACGTTCCGGCGCCGAACAGCTCTCCCACGATGAACGAAATGAGGCGAGATTTATCTCGCCGTCTGCGCCGCGGTCAGAGGGAGGTATGTTACAGTTTTTAGAAAAGTAATTAATCGCCATTAAAATCCTTCACTTTCAAACGCACGCCGCTTAAGGCGTGTGGATGAAAAATTCTACACGTTCCGGCGCAATAAAAATTAATAAGATGAACAAATTGAGGCGGGATTTATCTCTCCGGGCGCTACTGCCTCACCTAAAGGTTCGGCGCATTTATACAATTTGGGGATTTTATTAAGCGCCACGCTATGCCGCATTATTCATCCACACGGCTTCGCCGTGCATCTTTGAGCGCCATCCGCGCCGCGGGCAAAACTGAAGCTCTCTCCAACCCACAATAAACATATAAAAACTCTTCCCTCTTCAGGGGTTCGAATCCCCACTCACTCCAGTCAATGTAAAATTTTTCATAACATTAATTTATAAGGGTATTTAATAATATAATTGGAGATAAGGGGATTCGAACCCCTGACTTCTAGCTTGCAAAGCTAGCGCTCTAACCAACTGAGCTATATCCCCAATGCTGTACCAATTATTCCTAATTTTTTACACATTGTCAATAAACAGGGATTATCTCTGCAACTGCGTCATACTCCTCTGCTTTATCCGTATCATGCCTTTCCAGCAATTTACACCGTAAAACTTCTCCGGGTGGAGGGGGCTTTTCTCCATTATAAACAATCAATATTTTCAGGTAGTTCTCTGAAACTCCTCTACACGATTTTCCGCCGCCTTTTTCTACAAGCACGTCAACTTCGCGGCCAAACCAGCGATGGGCATAGTTTGCCCTGCCCTGCTCCGCCAAGGCTGTAAAAAGACCGAGTCGCCTTGTTACTTCAGTTTCATGTACTGTTCCGGGAAATGAAAAGGCGGCGGTTCCCGGTCTTTTTGAATAAGGAAATACGTGTATCCATGCAAAATCCAGTTTCTTGCACAATTCATAAGTTTCTTTAAACTCTCTCTCTGTTTCTCCGGGGAATCCTGTGATAATGTCGCAGGCAAGGAACGGATCGCCCTTGGCGCGGCGTAAAAGAGAAACGGCGTCTTCAACGGTTTTTCCGCCGTAAGAACGTCCCATTTTTTCTAGAATTTTTTTACTGCACGATTGAATCGATAAATGAAAATGAGGGCGTATGCGTTTATTCGCTAAAACGCCGGCAAGCTCTTCATCAATACTGTCAGGCGCGAGACTGGATAAACGCAGGGCGATTTTTTCAGTGCCATTTAAAAGATACTCTAAAAGCCGCGCAAGATTTAAATTCGCGCAATTTTCAATTTCATTTTTATCGCGGTACTGGCTGATATTTACGCCAGTCAGCACAGCTTCAGCGTGGTTTTTATCCAGTATCCGCAAGCGCGATAAAACCTCGTCCGCGTCAAGACTGACACTCGCGCCGCGCGCAAGGCGAATTCTGCAGTAGGTGCAGTTATTGTTACATCCGTCCTGTATTTTCAAAAAACTTCTTGTATGGCTGGAAAAGCTTTGAGGATTAAATTGAAATATCCTGTCCCGCGCATCCGACTGCGGACTTTCAGAAAATTTTTCCAACATACCGCCTATTTGTTCATTTTCATTGTAATAAGACGGCAGATCAATGATACTGTCCTTTTTAATTACAAACAGCCTTTTCTTTTTACCGTTGTCCAGCTTTAATAGATCTTCCCTGTTCAACTGCGCGTAACATCCTGTAACAAGAACGCTGCTTTCAGGATAATCGCGCAACGCTTTTCTTATAACACGCCTTGCTTTTTGATCGGCTTTCGAGGTTACAGTACAGGTATTAATAATAACAATAGATGGTTCTTCTGCCGCCCGTCCGCCGTCAAATTTCAACAGATCAAACCCCGCCCTAAGAAAAGCGTCAGTAATTGCCTCGCTTTCCAGTTGATTGAGTTTACAGCCTAATGTTTGTATTAAAAATGACAGCATTAAAAGCGGCGCTTTACTGGGTGTTCATAACTTGCCTGATTCGTTCAATCCCGCGTTGAGCGTCAGTTAATTGTGAATTAAGGGAAAGAGCGCGTTCATAAGCCTCTATCGCGCTGTTAAAATCCTTGGCGTTTTCGCGAGTGTACGCAAGCCTAACCCACCACGCCGCATTATTTGGCACCCAGTGAACCGCAGTTGAAAGGGCGATATCGGCATGACGGAATTTCCCCTGACGGATGTATATTTCTCCCATCAAATAATAAACCTGATCAATGCGCTGTCCTTCAGGAGCGGCGCTCGCATATTCTTGCAAATACTGCAACGCTTCATCATTTCTGCCCTGATAATAACTGATTTCCCCCATAATCTGGGTAATTCTCACGTCAAAACGGTTTAAAGCTCTTGCGGCGCGGGCATAGCGCATGGCTTCTTCCAAACGGTTCAAGCGGATTAAAGCCCAGCAGATAACAACATGCGACTCAAGATTATTGGGGTTTTCGGCAAGTTCCTCACGGCAAATAAGGACCGCCCTTTCAAAATTTCCGGCGCGATATTCAGCTAACGCATCGGGATGGTTTTGAGCGTAAACGCCAAAGGTGAGGATAAAAAGAAAACCCGCCGTTATTAATTTAATTTTTATCTTCATAACAGATTTTTCCCAACCATTGTGCATCTGCCATTAAATACGCATCCTGTTTCCATAAAGATTTCAGGAGCCGTAACATTTCCCGACAACTTGCCGGATAATGTAACTTCCACTTTTTCAATAGCGGTAACATCGCCCTTTACCTGTCCGCGGATTAAAACGCGCAAGGCGTGAATATTGGCGTTTACTACGGCATTTTCATCTATAACCAGCAAGCCGGAAGCGTTAATTTCCCCTGAAACCCTCCCCCTTATAAGAAAAGGTTTTTCAAAACGTAATGTCCCAGTAAAATCAATATCTGGAGACAGAATTGTGTCAAAATCCGCATCTTCCAGAAAATCATTGTATACTTCAGTCACCTACGCCCCCATGTAAATAAAAATTATAACAAATTATTATGGCTTGCGCAAGTTATGAAAAGGAGTTATCATAAATTTGTTATTTTTAAGGAGGAAACATGGATTTTGTATCAATTATGAAAACAAAGGCCGCCTCAGCGCCTAAAAGGCTTGTATTACCTGAAGGCAGCGAAGAGCGGACAATCAGAGCGGCAAGAATTCTGCTGGACGAGAAAATAGCCGCAAGCATTACACTGTTGGGAAATATCGCGGATATACGGGCTTCCGCGATGAAAGAAGGCGTTGATCTTGAAGGCATAGCCCTTCTTCACCCGGGAGTTGACGGTTCAGTTTTAAGCAAATACGCCAATGAATATTATGAACTGCGAAAACACAAAGGCATGACGCCTGAACAGGCAAAAACTGACATTACAGCCCCCCTGCGCTGGGGCGCGATGATGGTTCACATGGGAGACGCTGACGCGATGGTCGCTGGCGCCATAAATACTACAGGCGACTTACTGCGCGCGGGGCTTGCCATTATCGGGACGGCGCCCGGCATTAAAAACGCTTCATCTTGTTTTGTAATGACCGGAATGGATCCGCAATACGGAAAGGAAGGATCGCTGATTTTCTCCGACTGCGCGGTAATACCCGACCCGCTTGCCGAACAGCTTGCCGATATTACGGAATGTGCGGCTCAATCATGCCGTGAGTTCCTAAATACCGAACCGGTAGCTGCCCTTTTATCCTTTTCATCAAAAGGTTCTGCAAAGCATGACAATGTTACAAAGGTGCAAAACGCGGTAGGAATCCTTGAAAAACGAAATCCCAAGTTTATCTTTGACGGTGAATTACAGGCTGATGCCGCTTTAGTTCCTGGGGTACTGGATAAAAAAGCACCCGGAAGCCCCGTAAGAGGCAAAGTTAACGTACTGATTTTCCCCGATTTAGGCTCAGGTAATATAGGCTATAAACTGGTTCAACGCCTTGGCAAAGCTCAAGCCTATGGGCCGTTCCTTCAAGGGTTTGCGAAACCAATAAGCGATCTTTCAAGAGGCGCTTCGGTTGATGATATTGTAACTACCTGTGCTGTAACATTATCGCGGGCAAAATAATTTGTCAAAATGTTTAAGTAAAAACAGTTGCTAAATTTATATGAATCGGATTATAATTATTTTATAATCTTTATTCCAAGAATATTTAGGAGGAATTAATGGCAACTATAAAAAAACCGGCAGCTAAAAAAGCTCCGGCTAAAAAAGCGGCGGTTAAAAAACCGGCGACAAAAGCTCCAGCCAAAAAAGCGGCGGCAAAAGCCCCGGCTAAAAAACCGGCGGTTAAAAAACCGGCGGCAAAAGCTCCGGCTAAAAAAGCGGCGGTTAAAAAACCGGCGGCAAAAGCTCCGGCTAAAAAAGCTCCGGTCAAAAAATCGGCGGCAAAAGCCCCGGCTAAAAAACCGGCAACTAAAGCAACTGTTGCTAAAGCAACTGTTGCTAAAGCAACAAGTACTAAAGCTGCTCCTGTTAAAAAAGCCGAGCCAACATCGACATTAAAACCAGTAGAAGTTAGCGATGTTCCGTTCCGTAATCTGTTCGACGCTTACCATCAAGGAAAACTTCCTTTTGCTCAAGGGTATATTGTTTCTTCATTCTTCAGTGAAACATCATACTATTCAATTTACGAAATTGTATCCTATGCCGGCGTAAAAGAAATCTTTATGACGGAAACAGGCTTGCAATTTGTAACAGGCGGGAAGAAGTTGTACATTCTGGTTGAACCTGACACATATCAGGTTAAGTTTCAGGAACCTGTTTCAAGGGCGGAAGGCGAGAAAATTCCAAAACGTTTCGACGAATTGGAAACAATTATCACAAAAAATCAATCAAAGATTTATATAGCAAAAGAGCCTAATGAAAGTTTTGGTTCATTTACCATTCTTAAACCGTCAGGGAGTAACTTTGCGATAGTGTTCTATCAAACGCCTGAATTGTATAAAAAACTTGCCGAATTCTTTGTAGAATCACTTAACAGGCAAAGAAAAATACCCGAACATGACGCAAAAGTGGTCGCGCAGAAAATTACGGAAATCTTGAAAAAATACATGAGTTTTGAAGGCGAGTATAGGTAAGAAATGCGGTTTTAAAACGAATCTGACCACTCCAGAGTGGTCAGATTTTTTTTATCTAAATTAATATTTTAAAATGTCTAAACGTTTGACCATCTACCATTCAACTCTGGAAGATGGTCAGATGGTCAGTTACTTTGCCTCAGCAGCTTTAGCTTTATCAATTTCCGCCTGTGCTACCGCTAATAATGCTATTGGCACCGAATATGGGGAACAGGATACATAGTTTAGGCCGGCATCCATGCAGAAGCGGACGTTCGCGGGATTGGCTCCATGCTCACCGCACAAACCGCAGACAAGATCCGGGCGGGTCAGCCGTCCGCGATCCGTCGCAAGGGCGATAAGTTCTTTAACTCTTGGATCCAATGTGCTGAACGGGTTGCCGTTGATAAGGTCAAACAAAGTGTAGTCAGGCATAAACGCGGTAAAATCGTCTCTGGATATGCCCAAAGTAGTCTGAGTCAGGTCGTTCGTGCCAAAGCTGAAAAAACGCCCATACTTTGCGATTTCTCCGGCTCCTAGGGCAGCGGCTGGAAGCTCAATCATGGTACCAATCTTGTATTCAACTTCTTTGGCTTTTAACTCTTTTCTGTGCGCTTCTTCAACGTCAACAATGCCTAAATAGTTGGAACCTTCGATCTTTTTGCCGTAAGCAATAAGTTTTAATTCAGCGGCATTCATTACAATTGGAACCATAATTTCAGGACGCGCGTCAATTTTTTCCGAGCGCAGTTTATACGCGGCTTCAAAAATAGCTTTTACCTGCATCGCGTAAATCTCCGGGTAAGAGACGGCAATACGGCATCCGCGATGTCCTAACATTGGGTTAAATTCATGAAGAGCGTCAACGCTGGCGACAATATCCGCTTTTGACGGTTTAGTTCCTTTAACTTTCGCCACATGGTCGATATAACCTTGTAATTCATCATTAGTATGGGGCATAAATTCATGAAGCGGTGAATCCAAAAGGCGTATTGTAACTTCCTTTCCTTCCATTACTTTCATGATGTTGTAGAAATCATCCCTTTGCATTACTTGCAGTTTATTAAGCGCTTTCTGACGTTCTTTGTCGTCATCGGAAAGAAGCATATCGCGGAAAACATTGATGCGTTCCGCTTTAAAGAACATATGTTCCGTGCGGCACAAGCCTACGCCAAACGCTCCGAAATCCAATGCAAGCTTGGCGTCCCTTTGAGTATCCGCGTTACAACGCACATGGAATTTTTTCAGGAAGCTCTTGGAAAGTTCGATAAAGTCCAACAGCCCCGACCCCTGAGGATCAGGCTCGATAAGTTCCGCCGCTCCAAGATACGCTTTTGACTCGCCGTAGAAAGGAACGTCGATGGTGATGTAACTTCCCTCTGAGAAAGCAAAATCGCCAAGAGTCGCTTTTGTTCCTTTGATCTTAAGCTCCGGAGACACGAGCGACACTTTCCCGTACTGGCGCGCAACTACGGACGCGTGGGCGGAATATCCGCCTTCAGCGGTTAAAACGCCCGCGCTTACTTCAATAGCTTTTACGTCTTCAGCGAAAGAAGATTCAAGACAGAGAATAAAACTGTCTTTGCTTCCTTGCTGTGTGGCAAGTTTTTTTGCTTCCAACAATGCGTCCGTGCTAAAATATACGCGTCCTATCGCGGCTCCCGGCGCTCCGGCAATACCGCCCTTCCACGACTTAAAATCTTTGACGCTGGCAGGATTAATTACAGGATGGAGAATTTCATTAAGCCTTATCGGATCAATCGCTTTTACCACATAAGCAGCGTCAACAATCTTACGCTTTTGAAGATCAAGCAACAGTTTAAGATCGGCTTGCGTGGATTTTTGATCCACAAGCCTCTGCTCTATCAGCCAGAGTTTCCCGTTTTCTACGGTAAAGCGAACTTGGCGAATTTCCTTGAATTTGTCTTCGAGAGTCCATGCGATTTTTTCAAGCTGTTTAAGGTGAGCCTGGTCTATTTTATTAATTTCGTACCCCGTAGCGCCAATTTCATTGAACTTGCCGGTAAAATAACTGCCCTGGAGTTTCTTCTCGCCCGTCACGACATTACGGCTGAAGAAATAACCTGAACAGGAATCCTTGCCGTAATTTCCGTATACCATAGGCTGAATGGCAATGGCAGTATCATTATTATTTTGTTCGTCCATTTTAAGCAATTTGGAAATTTCACTAATGGTTATCATTAACTGCGATTCCGCATCGTCAAAGAAACCTTTGGGGAAATATTTGGCATAATCGTCCATGTATTCCTCGGCGGTTTTTTTCTTTGGCAACGGAGTTTTATCCTCATCGTGCAGTTCATTGGAAGGCCCTTTAATGCCCAACAATCTTTTAATTAGTTTGTTTTTTTCGGCAATTTCTTCCTTCTCTTTGGTTTTGCCTTCAAGTTCTTTTATCTTCTCTTCGATGTTCATCATGCCGTTGATCATAAATAAAACTTCATTCGCGGCAAAATCCTTGCCTACCCACTTTGCAAAACCTTCAAGAACAGGCCTTGCAAGCCCGAAATTGTGCAATACCGGGTAAGTTGTAATTGCCATGTTTGAAGAAATAATTACTTTTAAGAGCATGGGGTTTTCAGCGTCGCCGTAGGTCTTGCCCACTAATTTAGCGCATTTTCCCAAAAGATCCGAAACGTCTTTTTTTATTGCCTTTGTATCAAGTTCCGAAGCAAGTTCGGTATCCAGAATAATTCCCGGCAGTATCGGAAAACCAAGTTCGGCAAATTCATTCGCCTGCCGTCCTCGGATACCTAATAATTCAGGCGCAACCTTACTGGGGATAACGTCTTTCTGGCTGAAAAAATGTATTCTTGAGTCCATATAAATTCCTTATTAAAATAGTTTAAGCACGGAATTAACCGGCCCATGCAGGAACGCTTCAAACATATGACTGGCTCCCTGCGCCAGATAACGTTGCAGCTTCGCTACATCTTGAATTTCACTTCCGGCTACGGCAAATTCAATGGCGCTGCCATGTTTTACCTTGCCCCATTTAAACAATGAGTTAATATCAAGTATTCTTTCACCTTCGTAATAAATGAAAACTTCCAGAGCGGGATGTTTGGCTTTATAACTTGCAATAATCCTCTTCCATGCTTCAACGTTTCCATTATGGAAAAGCTCATTCTGTACAACAACCGCATAGCGGGGAGTCATCTTCGCAGGTCCGCCGGATGATTGTACCTGCACTATACTGGCCGCTTTCTTTACGGGAGCATCTGCTCCTGCGGCTTTTTTAGGCGCGGCTTTTCCCTTAGCGGGAGTCTTTGCCTTTGCTTTCGCGGCAGGTTTGGCTTCATCTGCTTTCTTGGGTTTAGAAACTTTTTTAACGGTGAATTTACCCTTTGTAAGAGCCGCAGGAGCGGTGACCTTTGAACCTTCAAAAAGCTTTAATGCAAGTTCCGCCGCTTTCTGGCAATTTTCATCGGCTACTTTATCCTGTAAACCGGCATATACTACCAGCAACTCGCGTTTGCGAAGCTGTCCAAAACCCGCAAGTTCTTCCGCTACTTTGGGATTTGCTATTAATAGCCCCATTTCCGGGTGCATATAAGCCGCTACAAGGTCAACGCCGTTCCACTTTCCGAATTCTTTTGCCAGTACGGAAAGATCACTGACCGTTGATTCCAGATTGGTTGATGCGGATTTGTAACCAAGTTTATCAACCAATAACATTCTTAACAGCAGGCCTATTCTGCCGCTTGTTAATTCCTCATCATCCAATTCATAAATAATATCGCCAAGATTTGAATTGGCTTTTGCGGCAATTTCCATTGTTTTTTTAATATGTCTAACCGCGCTGTTAAAACCAGAACGGGTAGAAAGAATTTCAAGATTTGCGCTTTCTGCCATATATCCTCCTTATATAACAAATAATAAAAAACGCCCCCGAACAAGTCTTCGGGGGCGCTAAATAAACATACGTCCTACAGTACCCTTATTTTAGAGTTCTGCAATCCCGCCGCCACCGCCGCGTGAAGGTTTTTTCGCCTTTGCTTTTGAATCAACAACACCTTTACTGGCCGCCGGCTTTTTTGCTGGCGCTGCTTTAGGAGCCGCAATTGCCGCCGGTTTGGCTTTGGGAGCCGCTGCCGCAACAGCAGGTTCTTCTTCAACTGCGGAAGAGAAAGACTGATTGATGTCTTCACGAACTGTTGACCTTCTGCGGCTGAATGACGCAAACGCGGCATCCGCGAAGCCCTTCGATACGCCGTGAAGGAATTCGTTAAGTACGTTAGCCATTGCGTCCAGAGTGACTTTTTTCCTCTTGATAGAAGTAATATCAACGTCCAAAAGAAGTCCCGGAAGCAAATGGTACGGATTGATCATGTAATCCAATTTGAAATACTCTTTTTCAAGGAAGTCGAGCCTTTCTTCCATAACGCGCCTTTCGATGGGGTACAGGTAATCGTACATCTTTTTCATTCTGTTGCGCATTAATATAATGCGGCTGCGAATCCTGTCTTTTTCCCAAATGTAGGTGCGGTTGGATTTTTCAACTTCGGTTTCAGCCGCTTTGATAAAGGAAATCTCGTCCCATACCTTTGCGATATCTTCGTACAGGGGCTCGCCGGATTTTTCTTTAATTGTCTTGCGAATCCTGGGCTTATTCTTTTTGGCCAAATCATCAAAATCGTTAATATTAAATGCGTTCTTCTTGTCCTGATAGATAACTTCCAAAACATCCCACAGGTGCTGAATTTCAGTCTCGAAGCTCTTGATCATTACATCGTAGGCCTTGCGGTCTTCGATAAGCTGGGCATTGTCAAAATAGCGGAGCTTAATACTATAGCGCTCGTCGGGCAGATTGGCGAGATCAGTGTCTTCATATTCGCGGAGGACAACTTCACGTCCATTCTTGAGGTTTTCAATGTACTGATATCCCATTCTTGAAGTGTCAAGAATCGCGGTGAGCGAGTTAATCGCGGTGTTAAAGCCTCGGTTGCGGATATTTTCCAAATCAATGATCTTTTTAATGTTTTCGCGGATATTGAGAGCGTCATAAGCTTCAGGATCAATTTCGGCGCGAAGGTCGGCAATCTTTTCGAATACCCTCTTCGCCAAGATGTTATAACGCTTAGCTTTAGGATCATCAATTTCATCATCTGTTACTGTTTCAATTTTATTCAATTTGTTGAAGATGATTTCGCTGTCAGAAAGCTCTTCAAGTCCCTGATCGACTCTGTTGTCTTTAATTTGTTCAATAATCTTATCAATATTGTCGATGAGGTGTTTTGAGAGCAAGTCTTTGATAATGTATTCAACGGTAACTTGATAATGGAATATCGGGCTGATTAATTCTGAATCAAGAATGTTGACTGAAAGTTTTACGTCGGTTACCGTCTTGGGTTTAATCTGGTTATCTTTGAATGCGCACTTTACAATTGAGTACGCGTTCTCACCGCGGACGAAAGCGCCCGTGTCGGTCTTCTGGCGAAGGATGCTGTTGGTGTGCGTTTCAAGTTCGTTGACGCCTCTTTGAATATGACCTTGCAAGTGGCCATACATATTTACCATGGATTTTTCAATTTCACCGGTATTGAACTTGTCGGCTCCGCCAACGGCGTCAAGCAAATCGGCAATTTCTTTCGGCGTGTACCGTGTCAGAACTTTAGTTTCTTCCTTGTCAATAAAGTTTCTGACTTTCTTTACCATTTCATCTTCACTCGTTACCATGTAACGGTTGAACATATTCTGGTAGTTCTGATTAAAGTAATTGTACAGTTTCTCTTTAAGGCTGCCCATTATGTCAAGGCGTTCAAGAACGTCTTTAGGCAGTCTAGCCGTCAGGTGGTGGATAACTTTATTAGTTTCCTCCTCCAATAATAAATTAACTTCAGCCTGCTGATCACGATATTCCTGCGCTAATGAATTGCGTGAACCGACTGCACTTGGTTTCTCCGGATGAAATACATTCGGGGATTTGGGCAGATCAATTGCTCCCATATAAACTCTCCTTAATAAATTAGTTTTTTACACAACTTATATAGAGAATAACATATTTCCGTTCTGAATGTAAAGACATTTTTGACAAAAAATCAAAAATTAAAAACTAGCTATTTTCCTCTGAATATGCTAAAATTTCAACATGAAAAGAATAGCTTTATTTAAAGAATATTATAGATTCAGAATCGGCCTTAAAAATCTAAAAATCATACTATTTTGGGTTTTTACGGTATTTTCCGGTCTTTCTCCTGTATATGCCCAACGCGCTCCAATAGATATTTTTTTGATAATTGACGGCTCATCCTCGCTTACGGCGGTAAAAAATGAAGTTACAACATGGGTTTCAGGGCGTTTGGACCAGATACTGGCAGAAGGAGACAGGGTTACAGTCTGGAACGCAGGGGCGCAATCGAAAGTAATTTATTCGGGGAAAACAGAAGGCGCCCCCGGCAAGGAAGCGGTAAAGAAAAGCATTCGGGATATTGCTCCTTCCGGGAACAATCCCGATTTTTCCGGCGCTTTGCGCGATGCGGCATCCCGGCAAAGTTCAGGCTACAGTTACACTCTGTTAATCAGCGCCTCTCCTGCGGCGCTTTCTTCCATTCTTTCAACCCGGCAGGCCGGTCTATTGCGTTTTTCCCGAGTGGAGGAATTCACAAATTGGCGCGCTCTTGTCGTAGGCTTAAATATTGACGGGAAAGTAAAAAAATCGGCATCGGCGTTCTTTGCCCAATAATCGCATTGTAGAATCGCCGTAAAATATGTGATAATGTAATAAGTATAAATGAAAAAAACATTTGTTAGTTTTTCCATAGGAATTGCCGTATTGTCAGTGACGTTGATAATTTTTTTAGCAACCGGATCATGGAAACGGATTTTTAGATCGCAAGCTGACGAAAATGTCAGGACAAAAATAGTAATTCCAAAAGAAACATATATGTACTCATCCGCCGAACAATCCGAGCAAATGAATTGGGATGAAACCATCACTACTAAAATACCGCTGGAAAGCGGGGAAACGGTAATAGCTACGCTGAACAGGGAAAGCGAAGAAAATATACCGGAAGAACAATTTGTAGTTTATCGCACGTCCAAAGCTACCGACCCCGTGTTCATCACCTTTTTGGGTTATGATGAAAACACGCGCGGATACAGACGGATTTGGAACGCGCCTACCATAGCAAGCCGAAGCGAAACCATCACTCTTTTTAGCCAGGACTTAATAGGGGACAGAAACAACTGCATAATTGTAACCGGAATGAATCAAAAAAACGAACACACAATGACCGTATTCAGGCGCAGTCCGAATCAGGCTAGAGGACAGCCTTATAGGGAAATAGCGGAATTGCAAAGTACGGGTTCCGTTATAATTCAGCAAACGGCTCGCTCGTTGGCATACCAGCAGGGGTTAACAAAAGGACAGAGCTTTAACATTGCAACTTACGGGCATGACAGCGCGTCGTCCAATATACTGGATCAAATTGAAACTATTTACGCGTTTAACTCAGCCAATGAGAGATATGAGCAGATAAACGTATCCAGAATACCCGGTTCACAAATTGAACAGCGCCGTCTTAGGGAACTGTTAAGCGGCGCTCCCGGCGTTTTTGAAAAATTTATAAATGACCTGTGGTACTATATAAGTCCTCAAGGCACAATCGACACAAAACAGTACATCTATTTTGATCCCATAAAAAAAGAAATTATATTTTTCGGCGATGAAGCCCAACAGGTTTTTACTTGGCAAAGTTCCACCCCGTCAAGGTACGGTTTAAATATTAGAAGTCAAAATATATCAATAAGCACATTACTGCGCTTCATTGAAGTCGAACTTGAATCGATGGACAGTATTAGGCTTCGCGTTACCGAGGATGTGAGGCTTAGAATCACGGCCGGCACTTCATGGGATGGTTCCTACCGCAGGGCGGGATCCGCCAACTTTAAAGAAATATTAACCCAGTTAAAGCCGACAATTGACGCGGTTTATGACTCATCATGGGGCAGGGTTCAATTTAACAATACAGGCGAATATACGATTACTTCAGTTGGGAATGTGAAAAAAGGACGCTATATTTTCTATAAAATAAACAACAGCGATTTATTGGAATTACGCCCCGAAGGAGGGGATGAAAACCGTCTTGTTTATAAAGCCGAAGCTGTCGCCGGGGTTGTGATTCTTTCACGCGTCAGGGTAGGAATAAATGGGGTTCAAGACTTGCTTGAACCCCCTGTTACGCTTACTGCTCCTATTAATTAAATAACGCCTTGTTCCAGCATGGCTTTGGCTACTTTCCTGAAGCCGGCTATGTTTGCGCCTACAACAAAATTGCCGGGTTTGCCGTATTCTTTGGATGCTTCATCCAACTTGCGGAAAATGTTACCCATGATGGTTTTCAGTTTTGCGTCAACATCTTCAAAAGTCCATGAAAGGCGGGCGCTGTTCTGGCACATTTCAAGACCCGATGTCGCTACGCCGCCGGCATTTGAAGCTTTGCCCGGAAAGAACGCGATCTTATTGCTGATCAGATAGTCGGTGGCTTCAAGAGTTGTGGGCATATTCGCGCCTTCCGCGACAACTTTACATCCATTGGAGGCAAGCTTTTTTGCGTCATCAATGGTAAGTTCGTTCTGGGTAGCGCACGGAAGGGCGATGTCGCACTTAAGATCCCATACTTTGCCTTTTCCCGTCTCTTTATATTCTGCCGATTTGTGGGCTTCGGCGTACTTGGTAAGCCTTTCTCTGTTGTTAATTTTAATATCTTTTATAGTGTCGAGTTTAATCCCGTCTTTGTCATAGATAGAACCGTTGCTGTCCGTCATGCTGATAACTGTCGCTCCTAGGGCTTGAGCTTTTTCCGCCGCGAAAATAGCGACGTTACCACTTCCTGAAATCGCGACTTTCTTGCCCCTAAAGTCCTCTCCCTTTGTATTCAAATATTCATCAACTATATAAACAAGGCCGTAACCTGTGGCTTCGGTTCTTACAAGGCTTCCGCCCCAATCAAGTCCCTTTCCCGTTAAAACGCCTTCAAAGGCATTTCTTATTCTTTTGTACTGACCGTACATAAAACCGATTTCCCTGCCGCCTACGCCGATGTCTCCAGCGGGAACGTCAGTGTCCGGCCCGATGTGGCGGAACAACTCTGACATAAAAGACTGGCAGAAACGCATTACTTCGTTATCGCTCTTCCCCTTGGGATCAAAATCGGAGCCGCCTTTGCCGCCGCCCATTGGAAGGCCAGTTAGGGAGTTTTTAAATATCTGTTCAAAACCAAGAAATTTAATAATACTTAAAGTTACCGAAGGATGGAAACGTAAACCGCCCTTATACGGGCCGATTGCGGAACTGAATTGAACGCGGTAACCTCGATTTACCTGCACTTTACCGGCATCGTCAATCCAAGGAACCCTGAAACTAATAGCGCGTTCAGGCTCAATTAACCTTTCCAAAAGTCCGGCCTTTTCATAGGTGCTGTCTTGATCGACAATGATCCTAAGCGATTCTAAAACTTCTTTTGCTGCCTGTAAAAATTCAGGCTGCCCCGCATCCCTTTTTTCTATAATAGAGATAATTTTGTCTACGTAGCTCATATTTCCTCCATGAGTGTTTATTTAATCTCTTTATATCGTTTTTAAGAAATTATGTCAATTGCTTACACGATGTATGCCCAAGCATTTATTCAGTACAGTCAGGGCAGGGCTGCGGGTAGCAAAAACTCTGGGAGAGCCCGACTCCGAGCCTTTCCGGCGACTAAATAGCGGTGGGTAGAAAGCTTTATCTAGGGTACGTCGCCGGACTTTTATTCTCTGAATTTTCTTTGTTTTATTCCAAAGTCTCTACGTCGGGGAACCCA